>JANQSK010000517.1 GCA_028284105.1 Anaerolineae bacterium | reverse complement strand
CCCCTAAATTCCCTGGCTTCTCTACATTTTCAATGACCGCATAAAACGGCCGTTTTCTCATACCGAGAGCCTCTAATGTGACTGACCAATAAGGAAGCGTAAGCAAAACGCCTCCGCTTGATTCTCGATAAGCGATTTTGGCAAACACCTCTGGGGTAATTTCAAAAATATCAGGGTTGCTATTTAACTGCTCTAAAGATTGTAAAAGTTGTTCGCACTTAATCTTACCCATTATTTCAGGGCAAATAAATGCCTCTTTTGGCACAAAACCATTTTGTAACGCTAAATTAACTTCACGTTCACCTTCAACCACGGTTTGTTGCACCAAATCTCGCTGACGGCGCTGTTTCAACTTATTGATTTGCTTAATTCTTGGATTACTGGTGCTTGAAACAACTTTGATCATAACCATCTAGTATACAATTTATACTCAATCAAGAAAATTCTTGGTATTCACTCGATTGTATCTAGATAGCCACATTTAATCCCAGATCATAGGTCATTTTAGGAAGCGGCGTTTGTTGTTGCACCACGAGATAATGTGATAAATGAGAGTTCTTTATTCTGGTTCGTGACGGCGTCGATATACCCTTTTCTAAAGAAATCAACAATTTGCATAAAAACGGCTTCGTAAAATGGATCAAGCTCGTTTTTCTTATTTTCATGAATTTTAATTTCACGGCCGTTTCCACCTAATTTTACAATAAAATGAGGACCCGTTTTTTTGATAAAAAAGCTCATCAAAAACGGTGTAGAATGCCCGCTGGTAACGCCCTCTCGAACAGTTAGCTCAACCCCAAAATGCCAAAACGCATGGTCATCCATTCGCATTGCGCCGGCAAGTGCATAAAAGCGATCATTCGGGCTGATTTCTTCACCAAGAGGAATGTAGGTAATTTCTTGATCTTGGGGCCATTCAAAATAATCAATCATGCCGTAAATTAAATCACGGGCAAAGTCGCGACAGGTTGTTTCATAATCCCTAAAAGCGCGGCGGGCATCAGCGTAAGATTTGCAAATTTCTTCGTATTTAGACATGGTAGTTCAATTTTACCTTAAGTAGATCACAATAAGAAGTTTAGAAGTTCTGAACGGGTATGTGATTTACTCACAGGAGAATAAGATTTTTTATTCTCCATTTATCAGCTATCTCTGATTGTTTTAAAATTTGTAAACGATTTGATCTGTTTTGGCAATATATTTTTAGGAATGCGCCTCTTTTTCACGCCTTTTATCCCCTATTTTGATAAAAAGCTCTAATGAGTCAGAAAATCAATGTCCATTGCGACTGTTTTCTATTTTAAGGGCGTGCGCTTGGGAAGCCTGGGGCGCGCATCTCATACTCATTTTGCCACGCGGGAGAAGGATCTATCGGTTTTATTTCTTCGTTGTACATCCAATCACGCGCAAGCAATGTGGCAGTTGATGAAAACACGAATCCCCCTAATGCCCATACAATAATTGCCCCTACCCCTTGATCATTGATGTTCAACCCTGAAAATTGGTATACGTCAGGATATTGATATACGTTTTGACTTGAGAACAATAAAATAAGCCCCACAATCTTGATAGGCCAAGTTCCCATAATAGTGTAAAGGATACGAACAACAGGGGGCATTCTGCGATGGATTCGAGGCGCGGCACCTAGGATGTGCCACCAATAGAGCAAAGCGACGCTTAACAAGAGTGTTGTTTCAAGAGAGTGAACCCAGCGATATTGGCGAGTCAGCTGGTGAACTTGGGGATCATACCAAATCCAAAATGTGACGGTTGCCATGACAAATGCAGCGCCGGGACTGGTCACCTGATGTAATCCATCTTTAAGCGTGTTCCAGCGGGGATTTTCTACTTGCTGAGAAACGGCCGTTTTTAGACGCTGGGGTAAGCCAAGCCAAAGAATAGGCAGAGGGTTCGATAAGTTGATTAAACAGGGAATCAACGCCATCAATAAGATATGCTGCCCAACATGGACTGAAAACATTTGGGTTGCTAAATGATGAATAGGGGAACCTAAAATCAGCAAAATTAAAAACATGCCAGCGAAAAAGGCTGTGCGTTGATATTTTTTAATGGGCTGCAATTCTGAGTCTTGAAGGGCGAGTTGGTTTATACGGCCCCACCCTTTCTGGAAAACAAACAGAGCCACCCCAACAAAAAAGAAGGTGGTGATCTGCCAATATTGGAAAGAAAACAGACCTGAGAAAATGCTTTCCATCCTAAGAGTTTAGCACAAGCTACAGGTCTGTTTTGATCTTTTAATTATTTAGTGATGTGTGATTTTCTAACGGCTGAAAAGTAACCGTTATGGAATAGTTTTTCCCAACATTATCGAGGCCAAAGCTCTAAGCGAACCTTGACAACATCACCAGATTCATCTGGTAGATAAAAGGGATCGCTTGTTTGCAACAAACGGCCGTTTTCACCATATGAAATCTTCCAACGAAACGGTCCGGTACCGAGATGGTCATTCGTGGCCCAAAGCTCCCGTTGCGCCACCATACGCGTGTCTTCAGGGAAAATGGTATCAAATTGACCATGCCAGCCATCTACTTTAATCCATTGCCCATCTTGATCTTGCCACTCAACCGTTTGCCATAGATCCGATTGCCAATGAAGATCATCCCACGGCCAGCTTTCGACAAATTCCCCTTGTAAATGAATCCGCACACCAACAGGTACTCCAAAGGTGTTGCTCGTTGTCACTTCCGTAATGGGTGTATCGCGTGGTGGTAGCTCATATTCAGCCGTTGCTGATGGTGAAAGGATGCCAAGCAATACGGCCGTTCCAGCCCCAAATACGCCAAGTAATCCTAAAACGCCCCAATTGAGCTTCATCCATTTTTCACGATGAAATAGTTGAGCTGATTTTTGAAAAATGAGATTGACAAACACAAATTGTTCAGCCAATTTCTCAACTTGTCGTCGCCCGGCTTCTTGGGCTGAAGCCGGAATGAAATCAGCAATGACGGTCTGGGCAATTTTGTAAAGATGCTCCCTAAAGTTTTTCATAATAATCCTCATGATTGATGATGATTTCGTTCAATTTTTCTTATCTCTAATCAATTCGATTGAGTTTGATATCTTGATCCTACTGATTACGTAACACAGGAAGATACGGCCGTAAATCAACTGATAGACCTATCAATGACCTATGGACTATTCGCAGAATACATATCACTAATGTTGTTATAGGCTTGGTCGTAGCGCTCGTGACTTTCTAAAATGCCCCCATAATCTGTCGTTAGATGGGCCGAATCGACATGCGCATAAACAGGCGTTCCTGCGGGTAGCGTTCCGCTATAAAGGCTATTCTCTGCTGAAAAATATAGATTGGGAGCACCCGGTGTCGTGCTGTAAACAAGCGTTAACGACTCTCCAGGAGCGATACTAATATTGACACCCCAAACCAAACCTTCACTGCTGACATCTTGCCAAACTTGGTCTTCTTCAGATGGGACTGGATCAGGATCAATGTAAAAATCTACCCAGAATCCATTGTCAGTCGCAACAGCACCTTGGTTGGTGATCTCAACTTGGATTTCATCTGCAGTTGCTTGAATATCGGTTACAACAAGATCGGGTGATGGCGTATAGTCCAAAACACCAATGGGTAAAAAGGCCTTTGATTCCCCAACAGCCACCTCAACAGTGCCGGTGGCCGTACCTCCATTTCCATCACTGATAGAGTATGTGAAGCTATCATGACCAATAAAGCCAGCCCGTGGGCTATAAGTGACTGTGCCATTGCCATTATTCGTCACCGTGCCTTCGGTAGGTTGGGTAACAGAATCAATGGTTAAGCCATCATCCTCTGGGTCCGTATCATTTAGCAATACAGAAATGATTAAATCTTGATCCTGTCCGGTAAAAACAGAGTCTGTGCCAGCAACCGGGTTATCATTAATACCCGTAACAGTGACGGTTACATTACCAGTGGCTGTTAAGCTCCCACTATCTGAAATGATATAGTCAAAATTATCGACGAAGACTTCACCTTGCTCTAATGCTTGGAGCGCAGTGACACCACGCGGATCGTAGCTAAAGCTACCATCACTTCCGACATTGATGATGGCACCATTGGCACTCAGAGAATCAAAACTAGTCACTGAGAATGTATCCCCGAAATCTTCATCTGAATCATTGATAAGTACACCACTTCCAGCAACCACATTTAATTCATTGTCTTCATCGGTCGCACCACCGTAGTCTGGGGCGGCTATTGGTGCATCATTCGCATTGGTCAAATTTAATGTAATGATTTCGGTGAATATTAAACCTCCGTCATCTGTTTGCACTCGAATGGTGTAGGTTAATGGATCGGTTTCAAAGTCGAAGGTTGCGTTAGTTTCTAGAATCTCGTCAGTAAAGGTGAATAACGCGTTGTGCGTATCACCCGTTCCAGCAACAAGGCTGTAGGTATGTGAATCGGCCGTGTCAGGGTCTGTTGTCGAAAGGCTAGCAACTTCACTACCAATAACGAGATTTTCCTCAAAAGTTGTTGAGTCGATGGTGATGTCTGTGGGCGCATCATTACCATTCGAAATCGTAATCGATAATGTTTGAGTGAAGTAGCCTCCTGCCCCATCATATGTTTCCATTCGAACAGAATAAAAGGCAGGTGCAGTCTCAAAATCAAAAATATTGTTCGTTTCTAAGTTCGTTCCATTAACAGTGAAAAATCCATTGTGTGTGTCACCAGAACCTGCTACCAAGGTGTATGTTTGAGCATCCCCATCTTGATCGGAAGAGGAGAGTGCCCCAACAATAGTGCCAACGGGCTGATTCTCTTGCACAGAGGATGGGGTCAGACTAATGCTCGTTGGTGCATCATTGGCATTTGAAATCGTAATGGTAAATGGCTCTTGGTAAGTGCCCCCATTCCCATCATCTACTTCAATCATAATGTTGTAGGTGTCCTCACTTTCGCGATCAAAGGTCATGTTGGATTGCAATTGCGTACCCATGATTTGGAAAGCTGAATTGTCTGGTGTGCCAATGGGCAGCGTGTAGGTAAGCGGTGAGTCTGCATTTGGATCAGTTGCGCTTAAGTTACCAACCAAAGCACCTGACGCTTGGTTTTCTTGGACCGTTGCATTGTCTAGATCGATATCTGTCGGTGGATCATTGCCATCATCAATATTGATGACGAATGATTTTTCAAATGTACCACCAAGGCCATCATTTGTTTCGATCCGGACTGTACGGGTAACCTGAACATCTCGATCGAGCTCAACGGCCGTTTCTAAATCTGTTCCAGAGATTTGGAATAAGGCATTGTCATCATCTCCAGCCCCTGCCACAAGGGAATAGGAATGCGTATTGCCAATATCCCCATCCGTTGTTGATAAAGAACCAACAGTTGTTCCGGCAGTTTGATGTTCGAGCACACTGCTTGGAGAAAGCGAGATATCCGTAGGCGCCTCATTGTCATTGATAACAACAATTGAGAAGACCCGCTGCGTAGTAGAAACACCGTCATTTTGCTCAACGCGAATGGTGTGTGTAATTTGAGTTTCATAATCAAAAGAAATACCAGACTGTAGTTCATCACCAACAATAGTGAAATTCCCATTGTCCGCATCACCGCTTCCAGCAGTTAGCGAATAAGCGTAAGTACCGCCATCGATATCAACGGCCGTAAATGTGCCAATAGGTGTGTTTATCGGCAGTGATTCAGTAATGGTTGAATTGGATAACGTAAAGTCTGTTGCTGGATCATCCGCATTGGTGATGGTAATGATGAAGGCTTCTTCGAAGGTCCCCCCATTCCCATCATTCGTTTCAATTCGAACGGTGCGAGTGACTGGTGGCGTCTCAAAATCAAAGATCACATTGGACTGCAAATCTGTCCCCGCAATCGTAAAGTCACCGTTATCATCATCCCCCGCTCCAGCAACGAGCGAGTAGGTATGCGAATCAGCATTTGGATCGGTTGAAGAAAGGCCACCGACGACCGTTGTGGTTGGCTGGTTCTCTTCAATCGTGCTATTTGACAAGGTGATGTCGGTAGGTGGATCATTGCCGTCGCTAACCGTAATAGTGAGCGGTTTTGCAAAAGTGCCCCCATTGCCGTCATTGGTCTCAACGCGAATGGTATAGGTAATTTGCACATCATAATCAAGCTCAACGGCCGTTTCAACATTTGACCCATTAATTTGGAATGAGCCATTGTCTGTATCACCTGTGCCAGCGACCAATGAGTAACTGTGTGAATCCCCAGCATCTTGATCCGTAGTCGATAATGCCCCAACAACCGTAGCCGCGGGTTGATGCTCTACAACAGAAGAAGGTGTTAATGAGATATCGGTTGGATCATCATTTGTATCTGAAACGTTAATTGTAATCGTCGCAGTATCCGTTAAAGCGCCACTATCGGTCACTTCAATGATGTAGGTATATTGATCCATCGCAGGATTTTCAAAATCGAGCTGGATGCTATCTGTCACGCTGATTGCACCAGTAGACTCATCAATTTCAAAGATAGCCAAGCCTGTACCACCTGTTTCAACAAAGGTGAACTTATCACCTGGGTCTGAATCGGTAACGATGACGGTATCAACAGCCGTTCCATTTGGAACATTTTCATCTACAGAAAACGTTTGATCATCCGCGACAGGAGGTTGATCTGCGTCAATATTCAACGTCATTTCATAGAAACAAAGCGGGGCACCGTTGGTGCTATCCCCGATGGTTAAAACCCATTCCCCTAAAGGATCTTCGCCTATAAAACTGGACAATGGTTGCTCTGGTCGGAAAGTGCCATCTGCTGGTGCAGGCCCTCCAATTTGAGTGGCTGCATCATCATCAAATGTGATGGTAACTACACCATTGTAGACATCATTGCTAGAAAAAGAGGAAGGATTCCCGCTACCGCCATTTCCAAGAATGCTTTCAATCAAGACGATTTCGGTGCTGTTCGGGCTAGTGAGCATCATATAAATTTCACGGTTAAACACATTACCGCTTGAATAACTGCCACAGCTCACGTCCGTCTTTTCTAGTTCAACAGAGAGTGTCACATTTGATACGCGACCTCCAGCGGAAAAGTCGCCGCCCGAGAATGTCACAGTTCGTGTAATTTCTTTTCGATCAGCCACACCATCAGTCGTGTTTGTTTTAGAAACAGTTGCCGCCTGAACCAATACGGCCGTTGCGCCAAGCATAACAAGAAAGACAGACAAGCAGATAAACACAATCACGCCAATACGCTTGGCTTGTCCAATAGATTGATCTTGCTTGCTCATTAATCGGTTGTCCATATGTAATCCTTCAGTTTGTATCGATGATGCAATGATGAAAAATGGGTCGTTTTATACTGAAACCAAGGAACATCAGGCATTCCTCGCATCCTTAATTTTAGAAAGGGGAGGAACGGAACTCTATAACGCAATCGTCATAGAGATATAGTCCTGAAAATGTGAAAAAGGCGTGAACGCCCCCCACCTTGCGAATGCCAAATCCCTATGCTATGCTCTTCTAATCCACTCGTGCGAAGAGGAGTTTATGGCGACACCATCGATATCCGAACAAATCAAATTATTTGAACAACTAGCAAATAACCCAGACTTATTTCAGCAATTTCGAGAAGAGCCTGAGGCTGCACTGGCGGCGTTCGGGTTAGATGCTCCTTTTATTCGAATTCTTCACCAGCGCTTTAAAACAAGAGAGGATGTCATCAAACAGCTCGAGCTTTTATCGGGGTCGCTCGCAAAAATGGAGCCTTCAAATCCTTCAAAAGAGGATTACGAAGAAGCCGGACCCGAACCAAGCGCGCCCGCCCCAAGACGACGTATTGTCAATAC
>JANQSK010000503.1 GCA_028284105.1 Anaerolineae bacterium | reverse complement strand
ACCTAAACCTACCAACACCCCAACGTCAACCCCGACCATCCCCCCATCACCAACCCCCTTTGGCTCTTCGACAATACCCATCGGTCTTTCAAACAATAGTACGCCGATTGAAGCAGTGCAGTTTGGTCATGGACCAGTCAACATCTTTTTTATTGGTGGAATCCACGCTGGATTAGCCCCAAGTACGGTTACGCTTGCCAAAGAGGTGATTAACTATTTTGAGGGAAACCCTGAAGAAGTGCCACCTAATGTCACCATTCATATCATTCCCAATTTAAATCCTGATAGCCCGCTTGATGTTGGAGAAAGAAACGGCCGTTATAACGCCAATGGGGTTGACCTTAATCGAAATTGGGGATGTGATCACACAGAAGACCCCATTATTGGTGGAGACGTTTTAGAAGGAAGGGGTGGCCCAGAACCATTTTCAGAGCCTGAAACTGCAGCGTTACGTGATTATGTTTTTGAAAAGGATCCAGTGGCCATCGTTTTTTGGATGGCTACATCACGAAATGGGGCCATCTCCCCAGGTGCCTGTGATGTCATTCCTGAAGTTTCAGGGGATCTTGCTCAACTTTATAGTGATTCAGCAAATTATTTCTATGAATCAAATTATGAAGAGTCTGTCGGGTTTAGAATCAATGGGGATGCCATGAATTACCTCGATGATCAAGGGTATCCGACGATTGCGGTTTTGCTCCCAGACTTTGTTGATCCAGATGTGCCACAAAACCTCGAAGCAGTTCGGTCGGTTCTCCAAACCTATAAGCAAGGGTATTTTGATCAGACTTATGTGCCAGATACGGCCGTTCCAGACGAAATCGTCTTTCAATCAAATCGAGACGGAGATTTTGAAATCTTTATCATGAACACCAACGGGAGCAATCAACGTCAGCTCACATTTAATGAAGAGGACGATAGCTTTCCCCGCGTCTCGCCAGATGGAAGGCGTATCGTATTTGAATCAGAGCGAGATGGGAATGCTGAAATCTATATGATGAATCGAGATGGTTCAAATCCCCAGCGGCTCACGAATAATCCGGGTAGCGATCGCCTACCGAGCTGGTCAGCAGATGGGCAAAAAATCATTTACCACGCATTCACACCTGAACTGGAAAAGTCAGAAATTTTTGAAATATCATTAGCTTCTGGCGAAATTTCAAGAGTGACCAATACCCCTGAGATTATTGAAGCGCATGTCAGCCTGTCAAGCCAAGGGCAACTTTTGTTCAATGCCAAAGAAGAAATTAGTGATAGCTGGGAAATCTTTGTCGCAAACAGCAATGGGACAAATCCAGTGGCATTAACCAACAACAGCATTAACGATTGGTCTGCAGAATGGTCTGCTGATGGTGAACAAATTGTCTTCTTATCTGCCAGAACGCCTAATGCAAGCTCAGGTATATATTTGATGAATGCAGATGGCAGCTCAGTTCAACTGCTTTATGAAGATGGGGATGCATGGGGTCCAGCTTGGTCTGCAGATCAGCAACAGATCATTTTTACTATTGACCAAGAAGATAATACGGCCGATATCTATAGCATTGATGTCAACAATCCAAACAACATCCAATTTATTTCAGAACGGGGTAGCTATCCATCTTGGGCAATCGGAATAGACCGACCTGGTTTTAACCCACTTCCAACACCGACTGTACCGCCGAACCCAACCTCTGAAACAATCACTTCAAACGCATCATGTGTGGAAAACGTTCTCAATCGCTGGGAAAACAATATCTATCCAGAATTTGCGGGCCGATTAGGCTGCCCAACATCTGCAGAGAAGCAGCTCACTGGCGTTTTCCAAGTATTTGAAAATGGATTGATGGTTTGGAGAGGTGACAACAACTCAATCTACGTCATTTACACCAATGGTCCAGCCATAAATAGTTATGGAATCTATTCTATGGATGATGTGGCTTCTGCGAGTGTCACAAACCCCTTACTAAAAGGAGCAATTGGCCAACTTTGGACAAGCAATGGAGTTGTGCAATCACAGCTTGGACAACCGAGAGAAACTGAAATGGGCATGAGCGACTTCACGCTACAAGAGTTCTTGCGGGGAACCATTTTCTATTTCAATGAAAATTTCGCCAATACCTATTTGCTGGTCACCAATCCAAGTGAATTCCAAATGATTCAGGAAAAATAAAGCGTTACTCCATATTGGCAAATAAATCGATGAGATTACCATCGGGATCAATCACGACGGCGTACCGTTGCCCCCAGAATGCGTCCCAAGGCGCTTTATGACTTTGATAGCCCGCATCAACCACTTTCTGATGAAGCACATCTACTTCGGCTGGGGTGTCACACAAAAATGCAAATCCCATTCGGTGCCCCTTAGGATTCTCATCCCAATCCTCATTAAAGCTCT
>JANQSK010000496.1 GCA_028284105.1 Anaerolineae bacterium | reverse complement strand
AATATCGTTCGAAACAAGCAGTTCAATCAGGGTGAAATCACCCGATTCGGCATCAGTAATTAGTTTTGGTAACAAGGGGATAATTTCGTCGCTATAAAGCCCTTGGAAAACAACTGAATAAAGGGAATCCCCATCAATAATCGCGTCGTAGCGATCTCCTTTAAAGAAATCTGTCACTGTAATTTCTGCAGGCGTGGCTTCCAGCTCATCAACGAGATCAAAGAAGCGCGTCTCTAAATCAGGATAAGAAGCATCACAGTCGCTGTTTGCTGCACATCCTGCAAATAGGGTATCAAAGGCGCGATCCGAATTCCCAATGAGGTCGGTAGAAAGATTCACTTGTGGAGGAAACGCTGAATCTAAAATAACGCTTCGAATCCCTTCTGGGTGATCCCGCATTGTAATCAACGCAAGACGCGTTCCGTATGAAATCCCATAAAGATTCCACTCATCAATCCCTAGGGCCAAGCGCAAATCTTCAACATCAGCCGCATTGGCCACCGTATTGTAGGCTGCCAGATTGATACCTTCCCCTTGCAAACGGGTTTGACATTCATCCAAAGCACCGATGGAAAGCTCTGTGCCTTCCTCGTCCGTTATATTGTCATCTAACAGTTCGATGGTTAAATCATTTAACTCTTGGCAAGCCAAACTTGGTTCTGAGAAACCTGTGCCCCGTTGATCAAAAAGGATAAGATCACGATCTGCCAAGAAGGGAGAAAAGTCGTCTTCAAATGTAAACTGTAATCGCTCGAGGGCATCGCCACCTGGACCGCCTTCTAAATAGATAACCGGATCGGGAGCAGGGTTGCTGCTCTGACTGCGGAAAATGGCCACATGCAATCGGACTTGATTGCCATCGGGTTGATTCCGATTCTCCGGCACAACAAGGAAACCACATTCAGGATCAAATCCTGGTAGCGGATCAAACTGACAGCTTGCGTCTTCAAACACGGCCGTATACCTTGGTTCTGGAATTTCTGTTGGAATCGGCTCAGGAGTGGCAGTTGGTTCTTCTACAACCTCTTCATCATCGTTGCTAGAGGTGTCTGTCGGCTCCGTTTCTTCAGCTTCAGTTGGCGTTGGAGCAGGATCATTTGTCTCTGAAGAGTCATCATTTTCAGAAACGGCCGTTGGTGGCGCCTCTTCTTCCTGTTGAATGGCACAGCTTGTCAGGAAAAAAGCACCCAAAACCAGGGCAAGCACAAAACGGTAATTAATTACAAGACGCATGGAAAATTCCTTCAAATCAAATGGGTTCTAATAAATCACTACAGAAAAAAGATGATTTATTTCATAGTTGTATTGGTGAAATTTGATAATTGGCAGAAAAAATATTGTCAGAGGCAAAGATTAACTTCTGCAATTGTTGCGGGAACTGTACGATTGATCTTTATCTTTAATGTTTGCAGTTCTCCATTGATCGTGGACGGTCTGATGCTATTGTGAACGAGGAAAAATGTCAATGGAATTAATGGTTTTTTCAACTAAAACTTATCAGTAAGTTAGCCTTCAATTAATCCAGAAAACTTGGAGCAACCATTCAGTATGAAGTTTTTCGATCTAAATTGAGGATATGAGAGTGAAAATGCGCGCAGAAGATGTAACATCCCCTGCGCGCTAGGGAATTTTAGATTATTCTTCGTCAGCAGCTTCTTCTTTTTCAGGGGTCGTGAATTTATTGGCCAATTTCTCAAGCTCTTCACTCATCCATTTCAAACCTTGAACAAGGCCAGAGCGTGCTTTGGTACCAACATCACTAGAGCTTACTTTGTTAGATACATTGCTTGCTTCATTCTTGAGGCGTTCAGCTGTTGAGCTATCTTTTGCAGTTTGGAAAGCTTTATCAACTTCATTAACAAAAGATTTCATACCTTCACGAACTTCGCTTTCGATGCGTTGGCGTTCTTCACTATTCCAAGCAGATTGCAACGTTTCAGCAAATTGACGACCAAGATTTTGCAACTCGCCTACCACATCTGGGTTGGCATCTGCCTTGGCTGGTTCTTCTTCAACTTCAATCTTCAAACGTTCTTTAATTTCTTCAACTGAGGGGGTTTCGTCACTCATTGGGTCAACTCCTATTTTAAGTATTGATCGGTAAGGAATTTTGCTATCTGGTATGTTCATTATAGCAAAATTATTTGCTTATTTCTGAGTAAAAAGACCCCAAGGATTTTTCATTACAAAAGACCCTTAGGGTCACCTATTTTTAAATCTATACCCCAATACGTAAATATTAAATTGAAGTTGTGAAATTCCTCACGCAGATTTTAATTCTCGATCCGGCGTAAGCTCCATTGATCTAGGAACCAACCATTGTTTGAAAGGGCATACCGACCACGCACACCGACACCAATGCGAACTGCGCCGGCTTGGTCAACTGTAAATACATGTTGCAATGTGTTCCATTGAGCAAAGGCAGGGAAGAACCAGCCTGTGCCCCCGTCTGGAGCAATAAATCGAATTTCACCCGCAGCTGGATCTCCAGGCGCTTGTTTTCCGCCATCATAGCTCGCAACGAGGTCGGGGAAGATGTTCACTTCAAACACATAGGTGCCTGGTTGCAGTTCAATATCTTGGAACAATCGATAGCTAATGGCACCGTTACCTTTGAACATCTTGATGGTGTAAATACCGTCTCGAATAAATAACGGCCGTTCATTGGTTGGAAGTTGGAAATCTGGCAATACGCGCGTTTCAGGGCGGACCCATTTGTCCCAAGGCTCATCACCAAAGCCTGTTGGGCCAACATCCCATTCGTATCCCCAACCATTAGGAATCTGCAGCTCAGCAATCCCATTCAAGTTGTACCAACCATCCTCAAAGGACCCATTGGCTAAAATGTTTTGCCCAAATTCGGGGGCCGGTGGCGGAGCTGGGGGAGATGTAGGTTGGGCCACAACAGGTGCAGGTGTGTTGGTGGGTGGCACAGGTGTGGGTTCGGGTGTCTCTGTGGCTGGGATGGGTGTTTCAGTTGGTACGGTCGTGACCGTTGGAACGGCCGTGTTTGTTGCCGGTGGCGGCTCCGTTGGGATGGCTGTCGGTTCCTCAGGCACCGTTGTGGAGGTTGCGGGTAACGCTTCAACCTCTTCAGTTGTTTGAGCAACCTCACTAGAAGCAACCGTTTGTTCAACAGCCGCCTCTATTGCCGCATTGGCTGCTACAGTTTGGGCGACAGCAGCATCAACCGTCTGTGCCACACTGGCTTCATCATTGGCAGGGGCAGCTTGGTCACATCCAATCAACCCAAATACGCTAAACAATATTAAAAATAAAAATCCCTTCTTCATCCGTTCAGTTCGGTCCCAACCCAAAGCAAACTATCGGTGATGGCACCTCAAACCTCCAATGTTAAATTCTTCACTTCGTAATGTGGAAGTGACGGCAATTTTTATAAAATGACCATCACGTTAAGAAAATTCCTCTTCACCAATTGCAATCAAAACGTTTTTCAACCATTCTTCTTGCAACCCACAAATTCTATACCGTCCTGAAAAATAAACCAATGCGTGAATCCTACGCTTATAAATCGACATTAATAATTCCAAAACAACCATTTTCAAGGAGAGATATTTAATTAAACTAGCTCCCTATATGGATAAAATAAGCAAAAGTGACAAACTTTCCCACGACTCCCCTACGCTTGACCCTAAATTGTCACCCAATCACCACATTGTGGTACAATCAGAAATTAATATAATCAAATAAGGAGCATTTCCATGGCAGACGTGCAGGCGATTGCAAATAAAATCGTTTCAAATGTTGAAAAAGTCATCATCGGCAAACAGGCCGCTGTAGAACTCACCGTTTTAGGGTTACTCGCACAAGGACATATGCTCATCGAAGATGTGCCAGGTGTTGGTAAAACCGTATTAGCAAAGTCTCTCTCAAAATCAGTAGGCTGTAAATTTCAAAGAATTCAGTTCACCCCCGATATGCTCCCCAGTGACGTAACGGGTGTCTCGGTCTTTAATCAAAAAACATTGGAGTTTGAATTCCGCCCAGGTCCCATTCATGCTCAAATTGTGTTGGTGGATGAAATTAATCGCGCTACCCCCAAGACTCAATCTGCACTTCTCGAAGCAATGGAAGAAAAGCAAGTCACGGTTGATGGGAACAGTTATTCATTGGGCTCACCCTTTATGGTGCTTGCCACCCAAAACCCTATTGAATATGAAGGGACGTTCCCGCTACCTGAAGCGCAGTTAGATCGGTTCTTGCTGCGTATCCAGCTTGGATACCCCAGCAAATCACAAGAAATTGAAGTGCTTGAACGACAGCACCAAACCCATCCATTGGAATCAATTGAACAAGTTGTCTCAGTTGAAGAATTGCAAGAGGCTCAAGAAGCGATTAAAGCCATCTATCTTGATGACCTCGTGAAAGAGTATATTGTGGATATTGTGCGCCAAACGCGTGAACATCCAGACGTGTATTTAGGAGCTAGCTCGCGTGGTGCATTGGCCATATATCGCCTGTGCCAAGCGAAAGCCGCCTTTGATGGTCGTGATTACGTCTTGCCAGATGATGTGAAAGCATTAACCAAGCCTGCGTTAGCTCACCGAATCATCGTTGGTCCAGCTGCACGTATTAAAGATATTGAGCCTGCCGCTATTGTGGATGATATTTTAGATAAGCTTCCCGTACCGGGCGCACAAGTTCGCTAAATGGATCTCATTTTATGAGAAACCGACTTCAGTTTTTACAACATCGAAGAACGACCGTT
>JANQSK010000494.1 GCA_028284105.1 Anaerolineae bacterium | reverse complement strand
AGCGCAGATGAATGGATTTGGGGGCGTCGTAAGTTTTGAAGTCAAAAAACAGTCTGATTGTTCACTGCTTGATTCAGCGTCGTTGATTGTTGATCGTGTTCAGATCCCTATTATTGCAGCAAGTTTAGGGGGTGTAGAGTCATTGATCGAGCAGCCTGCTTTGATGTCCTATTATGATTTGTCTTCCGAAGAGCGAGAGGCGATAGGAATAAAAGATAATTTGGTTCGATTCGCCCTAGGCATTGAAGAAACGGATGATATTATTGCAGATTTGGAACAAGCGCTTAGGATTTACGATTTTTGATTGATAATTTCAGATTTGACCCATTTTAGTGTTCCGTGAAGGCAAAAAATTGGTTTAATCTTTCTTAGTTTGGAGAAGAGTATGACACTGGTAATGAAATTTGGCGGTACTTCGGTTGGGAGTGCCCAAGCGATGCGAGAAACGGCCGTTTTAATCACGAACACCCTTAAATCATGGAGCAATGGGATTGTGATTGCTTCCGCGATGGGCTCAAAACCGGTGAAAGTAACAGACCTTTTGCTTAATGGTGCTTATGCAGCTGCAAAAGGTGACCTCGAAACGGCTCGAACAAATGCAGCTCTCATTCGTGAGATCCATCAAGCCACAATTAATGAGTTGCTGACTAATGAACAAGATGCGATTCGAGAAGAGAATAATACCTTTATCGATCATTTTGAATCATTATGTCAAGCTGTTGCCGTGCTCGGTGAATTAAGCCCCCGTGCATTAGACACAATTGGCGGCATGGGTGAGCGAATGAGTGTGCGTATTCTGGCTGCTTATATGCGTGAGCAAGGCGTCCCTGCTGAGGCGATTGATGCGACGGAATTGATTCTGACAGACAGTCGTTTTCAAGATGCTTCACCCGACTTTGCTGGGACAAAAGAACAAACGGAAGCCAGAATACGGCCGTTGCTAGATCAAAATATCATTCCGATTGTGACTGGGTTTATTGGAGCCGACGCAAACGGTGTTCAAACCACGTTGGGGCGTGGGGGATCTGATTTTAGCGCAGCTATTTTAGGACAGGTTCTGGGTGCCGAAGAGGTGTGGATTTGGACCGATGTGGATGGGGTGATGACTACCGATCCACGCATTGTTGATAATGCGCGTTCAATACCAGAATTGAGCTTTCGTGAGGTCTCAGAATTGGCTTACTATGGGGCTCGCGTTTTGCATCCTAAGACGATGCGGCCTTGTGTTGAGAACAATATCCCACTTCGAATTAAAAACACCTTTAACCCAGAACATCCTGGAACCGTTATTGTTCCCAAGCGTACAAATCAAAATGGGGGCATCAAAGCGGTAACCTCCATTAAAGATTTGAGCCTGATTACGGTAGAAGGGAAAGGGATGCTGGGTATTCCTGGTATTGCGGCGCGGACTTTTGGCGCTGTTGCCACAACCGGGCAAAGTGTTCTGCTGATTAGCCAAGCCTCATCTGAGCAATCTATTTGCTTCACAACCCCAAGTAGCGCCTCAAAAATTGTGGTGGATGCTTTAAATAGTGAATTCACCAAAGAACTGGCGCGTCGCGATATTGATTCAATTCAAGCGCATAATGGTGTCTCTATTATCACTGTGGTTGGTGCGGGCATGCGTGGTCTGCCCGGTGTGGCTGGGAAAGTGTTTACAGCGTTAGGTGATTCTGGTGTCAATATTATTGCGATTGCCCAAGGCTCTTCGGAATGTAGCATTAGTGTAGTGGTTGAAGAACAAGAATCGGTAACGGCCGTTCAGTCCATCCATGCACTAATCTAAAATACAGCATCAAGTGTGTGAAAGGTGTTACCCTATCACCCTTTCACTATTTAGAGGCTTGCGTAATCTTGAAACGGCCGTTTTTGTAACCGATAAATCAATACCAGTTTCTGCTTCAACCAATTCTACTGTTTCCAGCAGGAGGGCATGTAAGATAGGCACGGCTTCGTTGGGAGGTTTTCGATAAATGGCCTGCAGCCTTTGTCCAAACTGAATGGGTTTGACTGTCATGGAGTTAGCGAGTTGCAAACTCCATTTAAACCCTGGATGCCCAATATATTGCCTGTTTAAAGCTAGCAGACCTCCGAGCATGGCTTGAATCATTTCGTTAAACACATTGGTTAACATAAAGTGATCATTTCTTGCAACTAAAGTTTCTCTCAAATACCAAATCCCTAATCTTTCGGCGAGGAGATATTTTTTGATCATGGCAATCATAAGATTGTCAGGATAGATCATGACGCACTGTTGCCAACTTTCTATGAGATGATGGCCGTGTAAGGGGATTGATTCTTGAATGGCCGCGAGGCGAAGCTGTTTAAGAACGGCCGTATCTGCTTGTAATAGAACATCATCCAAATAGTGCTCAATTGTGCCCACCAAAAAATGACTCAAATCCATTTGAACATCATCAACTAAATAATCCTCACTCCATTCGTCATCAGTCAACGGCTCAAACATGAGAATACGGCCGTTTACCTGTTTGATTGCCCTTTTGCGCTCAACGTCTGTCGGCGGTTGATGCCAATAGATATCAAGTATACACTGCCTCCGCGATTCGATTGGCGAACTGAATAAGCCACTTGTTGTGATCGATTTGCGTCAACGGTCACCCTCCCATAAATTCTGCATCTCTGCAGACGTTTCAAGCAGGTGATCAAGGGTGCCTTCTGCATCAATACGGCCGTTCTTGAGCACAATGATGTGGTCTGCCATTTGTAAAATCGATTGTCGATGTGAAACAATCAGATAGGTATTTTCTTTTTGGGTTGCTTTGAGACGTTTCCACAAGGTCTTTTCTGTTTCGACATCCAAGGCGCTTGAAAGATCGTCCATGATAAGGAGTTCTGCATCTCGAACAAACATGCGTGTCGCTGCTGCCCGTTGCACCTGCCCACCTGAAAGACGAATCCCTCGCGGCCCTACAAAAGTGTCTAGCCCTTGCTCCATTTGGCTAAGGTCTTGATCAAAAACGGCCGTTTTAATCGCCTGTTCAATATCGACCTCAGACTCATTCAAACCCAATAAAATGTTGTCTTTGAGCGTTTGACTAAACAGACGGGCAATTTGTCCAGAATAGGCTACTCGTGGGGGGACAAAAAAGTTCGTTGTATCCGCTATCTTCTCTCCATTCCATAAAAGGGTTCCAGATTGAAGTTCATGCAACCCCAAAATTGTTTTGAGTAAGGTCGTTTTTCCTGAACCGATTCGCCCCGTGATGACAGTTAATGATCCCCGTTTGAGAGTTAAGTTGATATCTTGCAGTGAAAAAACGGCCGTATCTACACCGTTTGCTTCAACCCCTTCTTTTTCTTGCCAAGCGGCTGTTGAAGAAGCATCAAATTGATAATTCAAATCTCGGATTTCCAAAGCGTGCAGCTGATCCT
>JANQSK010000475.1 GCA_028284105.1 Anaerolineae bacterium | reverse complement strand
AGGCAACCATTTGGTCATGGAATTTGGCCTGTAACGCAAGAGCGCGCCCTCCAATGAGGTCAAGCAATGTATGGGCTTGCTGTTCCATAGCCGGTGTGGTGCGACGATTGGGGCAAAGCACAAAGTTTTTGTCGCGGTAAAGATCGGGGGTCGCGGCCCCAAAACCGGCTGTTTCACGCCCGCACATTGGATGCCCACCAATAGCGCCAAATCGTGACGGCAACGCTTCCATCGCCTGCACAATTTGCACTTTGCTACTGCCTAAGTCAATGACCAAGCACCCTTTCTCGTGAACATCTGGCAGTTGGTTGATAAGAGAAATGACTGTGCGAACAGGTGTCCCAAAGATGACCAGTTCAGCATCTCGAACCCCTTCAGCAAAGTTATCAGTGACGACATCCCCAAACCTTTCAGCCATTTTGAGGGTGTCCGGATCTTTATCGATGAGGGTTAGGTGCATGTCAAACGGCCGTATCGCCATGCGATGGGCTAATTTAAGCGCCAAAGCCATTGAGCCGCCCATCAGTCCCAAGCCTACCACGCAAATTCGCTCTTTTAGCATATTCGGAATTTTACCAGTTTGGGGATGTTATTCCAGATTTATTGTGTCTAAATTAACCTAATGAGCCTTAATGTGATAGGGGTGTCAGATTTAATTGGAACGCAGAGTGACACGGAGAACAGCAGAGGGACACAGAGGGAAAGAGAAACCTCTGTGAATCTCTCTTTTACACCCCTGCGAAACTCTGTGTTCTAGTGTTAAAACCAAATTGGATATTTTTCAGGATTGGCTTCGTGCATGAGTTCATAAACGGCCGTAAACACTCCCTCCGCGTTAGGCTTAGAAAAGTAAGCACCATCCGTGCCATAAGCGGGACGATGTGCTTGGGATGACAATGTTTTTGGTTCTGAATCGAGCCAGTGATACCCCCCCTGCTCTTCTAACACCTGTTGCATCATGTAAGCCGTTGTGCCCCCAGGAACATCTTCATCAATGAAAATAACACGGCTTGTTTTTTGCAGTGACGTCACAATCACACCTTGTGTATCAAATGGAAGTAGGGTTTGCACATCAATGATTTCAATATTGATGCTCACTTCTTCCAGCCACTCAGCAGCTTGCCTTACAATTTGGCACATAGCGCCATACGTCACCACGGTCACGTCGTCCCCTTCTCGCAGGATTTCAGGAACGCCAAGCGGCAAGCATATGTCAAACAAGTTTGATGGGATAGGCTCTTTTTGTCGATAGGCCAGTAACACTTCAACCAAAATAGCTGGATCATCCCCTTTGAGCAGGGTGTTATAAAATCCAATAGCACGCGTCATATCTCGCGGTACCACAACATGCATGCCACGCACCATATGAATAATCCCAGCCATCAACGACCCAGCATGCCATACCCCTTCTAATCGATGACCCCGTGTGCGAATGATGAGTGGCACTTTTTGCCGACCAGCGGTACGCCAATGGAGCGTAGCGGCGTCATCCGCTAAGATTTGCAGTGCGTAAGGCAAATAATCCAAATATTGAATTTCAGCAATAGGGCGTAATCCCCTTAACGCTAAGCCAATCCCTTGACCTGCAATTGTCGCTTCTCGAATGCCCGTATCGCTTACCCGATGATGGCCAAATTTCTCCTGCATGCCAGCCATTGTTTGATTAACGCCCCCTAAATGACCCACATCTTCACCAAAGGTGACTAACCTAGGATCTTGGGCGAATTGATGCTCAAAATAACGATTAAGCAAATCAAACCCCGTCGTCTCCTCCGGCGAGTCGTTGTATTCAGGCCAAATCGGTGTCACGTTTAACGGCGCATCATCTGATTGGCTTGCGATATGACTGCTATATAACGCTTGGTAAATCTCGTTTTGCTGATCGCGATATGCCATCAACGGCCGTTTCGCTTCGATCTCTTCATCACGAGTTAGCTTTAACGTTTGGAATACTGTTTCCATTAACGGCCGTCTTCTGGGCACCGTTGGTTTATTCATTTGATGAATCAGTTGATGAATAGCTTCTTTTTGCTGAGATTGTTCGGCCACATCGCTCAACAGCTTCGACGCATGGGTCAGCTCTCGGTGAATATCAGCCTTGTACGCTTTCCACGCTGCACGTACTTTTTTACGAACGGCCGTTTTCTCTTCAGCTTCTATTTCCAACACCATTTGCTCAGAACAATGTTCTTCACGCAAAAGCCAGTGGCGCATTTGAATGACACAGTCGTGGGTTTCTTCCCAAGCCAGTCGCTCAGCACTTTTATACCGCTCATGGCTCCCCGATGTTGAATGACCTTGAGGCTGGGTCAATTCGGTGACGTGTACGATAGCCGGAATGTGCGCACTGCGAGCTTGCCCAACAGCATCCGCATAAGAATCAATCAACGCCTCATATTGCCATCCTTTAACGGTATACAGATTAAACCCTTGATTTTGTGTGTTACGGCCGTAGCCAGCTAACTGCTCAGAGAGATTGGGCTTGGTAAACTGCAGATTGTTTGGCACAGAGATGCCGTATTCATCATCCATAATTGTTATGACGGCAGGAACCTGCAGCACACCAATCGCATTGATCGATTCCCAAAACAGCCCTTCCGCACAGCTGGCGTTCCCAATAATGCCAAACGCCACTTCATTCCCCTGATTGGAAAATTGAGTCATTTGATGAAGCTCAGCAACTTCACGATATAGCTTTGACGCTTGAGCAAGCCCAACGAGTCGCGGCATTTGGGAGCCAGTTGGTGAGAGATCTGCGGCTGTGTTGGTTCGTTCTGTTAGATTAAGCCAATCTCCTTT
>JANQSK010000907.1 GCA_028284105.1 Anaerolineae bacterium | reverse complement strand
AACAGGCTTAAATATGACATTTATGGGGGGCATCCAGTTCCTAGTTGATGGGAAACAAATAGACTTCGGGAAAACGGTGACCTATAAAGCAATGATGATCAATGATGTACCAAATTTAATTTACACATTTGGCTATATCAATGCTTCATGGACGCTACGAGCAGATTTAACGGCCGAATATGCAGCCAATTTGATTGCTTATCTTGACGAATCAGGTAAGTGCATCTGCACACCTCGAATCAGCGATGTCGAAAAATCACAAGCCGACAACCCATTTGTCGTTGGTTTTTCACCTGGATATCTGAAACGAAGTCTTCACATATTGCCAAAACTGGGAAACAAGCCACCATGGACTAACATTCAAAGTTATGATCAGGATGTTCATATGCTTCGAAATGAGCCAATTGAAGATGGTGTTCTTGAATTCACGAGTTGTGTGAAAATCAAGAAGCATCTTGAAGATGAATCGACTCATCTTTGATTTTCACCGAGTAAATTTCACATTTCCGACTCTTTTTATTTCAAGATATCTGTTGAAATTTACATGATATGGAGAAAAAAGTATGACAGAGAACCCTTTTGCAGCAGGTTGTGCGTGGATTGAGGACGAATACGTGCCTATTTCTGAGGCTCGAATCCCGATATTGGACACCGGCTTTATTCGATCAGATGTGACTTACGATGTGGTGGGCACTTGGGAAGGCGGCTTTTTCCGGCTTGATGACCACATGGACCGATTCGAACGCAGCTGGCAAAAGCTTCATATGAATCCACCTGTTTCCAAAACCGAGATGGTCGACATTCTGACCGAGTGTGTCCGAAAATCTGGCATCAAAAATGCATATGTTGAAATGATCGTAACGCGGGGGTTAGCTCCAAAAGGATCACGCGATCCTCGCTTGTTCAGCAATCGCTTTTACGCCTTTGCCGTCCCATACATGTGGATTTGTCACCCTGAAAATCATGATGAGGGACTGCACATGGTTATTGTAGAAGACACCATTCGCATTCCAAGCAATGCCGTAGATCCCACCGTCAAGAATTTTCATTGGGGTGATTTGATTCGTTCCCTGTTTGAAGCGTACGAACGAGGCGCACAGAACGCTATCTTGCTTGATGCAGAAGGAAACGTGACGGAAGGGCCAGGCTTCAACATTTTTGCGCTCGTTGAAGGTGAACTTTATACACCACAACACGGTGCTTTGGAGGGGATTACGCGCCGCACGGCTCTCGATTTGGCTGAAATGGCGGGCATCAAAACGCATATCACGACGTTTAAAACGGAGTTGCTTTTCAAAGCATCTGAGCTGTTTTTAACAACGACTGCAGGTGGCATTATTCCTATCACCAAACTCAATGACCATGTCTATGGAAACGGCCGTATGGGCCCGACCACTCGCCAACTGTATGACCACTACTGGGCTGAACACAAGGCAGGTCAGTGGGTGACAAAAATAGCTTATTAAATGAGGACGTCTAAGGATTAACAATGGCAGTTCTTAAAAACAAGGTGGCCATCATCACAGGAGCAGCAGGTGGCATTGGGTTAGCCACCAGTCGATTGTTTGTACAAGAAGGGGCGAATGTGTTGCTGGTTGATCGGGATGAGACGGCTCTCAAAACGACCGTTTCCCAAATTGGCCTAAGTCAAGCCAGCTCTACCGTTGCCGATGTTACTCAGCCGCAAGATGTGCAGAACTATGTACAAACGGCCGTTAAACGATACGGCCGTGTTGATATTTTTATCAATAATGCCGGCATTGAAGGGGTCGTCAAAAAAATAGCAGACTACCCCATTGAGACATTTGATCAAGTGATGGCAATTAACGTCCGAGGTGTTTGGCTCGGGCTTAAATATGTGATTCCAGAAATGGAAAAGCACGGCGGCGGTAGCATTGTTGTCACCTCGTCGATTATGGGGATTAAAGGTGCACCTAGCAACGCAGCCTATTCTGCCAGCAAACATGCGGTCGTTGGTTTAGTTAGATCTGCTGCCAATGAATGTGCATCAATGAACATTCGAGTAAATGCGATCAATCCTGGTTTGATCATGACCCGCATGACCGACTCTCTTGCACAACAGATCAGGCCAGATAATCCGGAGCAAGCCAAACAAGACATTGCCCAAACGATTCCCATGCAACGATATGGCACACCAGAAGAAGTTGCCCAAATGATGCTTTTTCTAGCCAGCGATGCCAGTAGCTATTGCACCGGCGGCATCTTTACAACGGACGGGGGCATAACCCAACAATGACAACAATAAAATTCCACCACGCCGGGCTAGCTGTGCCAGATTTAGAAAAAGCCATTCAATTTTATTGTGGCGTGTTTGGTTTCACCATCTTACAAAGAATCAATTGGGATAGCACACAAGTAGAGTGGCCTGTAAAAGTGACCGGCGTTGCCAATTCAATGGTCAAAGGTGTGCAATTACAAGGGGACAATGGATTTTTAGAATTGTTTGAATGGATCCAGCCAGAATCAACGGGAAAACCGACTCAAGCCCATCAATTTGGTATAACACACCTAGCTTTTCAAGTACAAAACATCAATCAAGTGTATGAACAATTTATTGCCCACGGTGGCACATCCCATGGAAAACCATCCCCTGTGGGTAAAGCCATTGCCATTTACTGTCAGGATCCATTTGGCAATTTGATCGAACTGCTACAAATCGTGAAAGAGGATGCGCCGTTTGATTTGAGGCGGTTAGGAAATTAGCTAGCTAGTATGTAGAGTAATGCATTTTCAAATACGGCTAACTGATGTTGTAACAGATAAAAATAACAGAACGCGGATTTTACGTGACACGTGACACCTGACACGCAACACTTTTTCAAAGGAGAATAACGTGACGATATTTACAAAAGACCCCACCATCAGGCAGAACTCAAACCCGATTGTGCCTATGGCAGCCATCGTTCAATTTGAAACGAGTGGGCCTGTAGAAACAACCTTATCGATAGACGATGGGCGAGATCAATGGGAATTGCACTAT
Organism: Anaerolineae bacterium; assembly: GCA_028284105.1. Lineage (GTDB taxonomy): Bacteria > Chloroflexota > Anaerolineae > Promineifilales > Promineifilaceae > QQUD01. The sequence continues at coordinate 741 of JANQSK010000907.1, read as the reverse complement.
GCCTCTGACAAGTCTCCAGCAGAAGGACTACCTGTCGTCGGCATGCGGCCAGATACGACTTTAAATATCGAGGTCACTATTCAATCAGGTGGAGAAAAGGTGACTCATCCTAATCCATTAACCTTTACAGCGCCGTCTTTGCCAGTTGACCCAGCTTTATTTCCCACACTGCGCGTTGATACAAGCAAGCCAGAGCAAATTGAGCCTGGCTTAACCTTAGTCTTCGCGCGAAGACGACCCGCAGGTGAACCAACAGAACTCTCACCAGAGCAGCGTAAATTTATGACGACATTTGGCCTTATTATTGCCCTCAATGCGTTTGGTGAAGTTGTTTGGTATTTTCAAGCGCATGCCCGCATTGCGGATATGATTCAATTACGGAATGGCAACTTTGTCTATATCACAACTGAATTTGACGTCACGGAGGTGGATGCATTGGGCAACACTGTGAAGCAATGGTACGCACAGGACAGGCCACATGGACCACACGAAACGGCCGTTCCTGTTCAGGCCGAAACAATCCATCACTGCATTTACGAACTGTCCAACGGCAACTTTATGGCGTTTACAGCCAATAAAAAGATCGTTGAAGATTTCTACACCAGCGAATTTGATCCCGATGCCCCACGTAAAACTCAGCCTGTCATGGGAGACACGATCATCGAATTTACCCGTGAAGGGGACATCGTTTGGCGTTGGAACTGCTTCGACTATCTCGACCCGTATCGACTAGGGTATGAA
>JANQSK010000399.1 GCA_028284105.1 Anaerolineae bacterium | reverse complement strand
CTATTGCCAACGAGATTCGTGATAGCCTGACGCAAAAGGGAGAGGTCTCCACGAACTGGTGAAAGCTCAGGGTCTAATTCTAATTTTAATTTGGCACCCGCCATGTGGGCATGCTGCCAATATTCATCTTTAATATCAGTTAATAGGGGTGTTAAATGAATGGTTTCTTGGTTGATATCCACCCCAGCTTCAATGCGGCCCAGATCAAGTAGATCAGTGACCAAGTGGGTCATCTGATCGATGCCATTGTTAATCTTCTCAAGATAATATTCTTGTTTGTCGTTTAAATCCCCTGCTGCCGGAAGCATATCAACGAACCCTTTCATGAAGGTGAGGGGGTTCTTTAAATCATGTGACACCGTTTGCACAAAATCAGATTTGAGCTCGTCGATTTCTTTTAACTGAGTGATGTCGTGCAGGACCGCAACGCGACCAAAGGTTTGTCCCTGTTGATCCATGATGGTGGAAGCACTGGCGTAAAAAATACGGCCGTCTTTCATTTCAATTTCGACATTGCGATAATGCTCATTTTTGCCCGTTAAGGCCAACATCAACGGCTCAGATTCAATTACAGATTGCACGCGATGATTCCGAACATCCGCCATCTTTAAGCCAAACAACGCCTCGAATGCGGGGTTGATAATCAAGATATGTGCCGTTGAATCTGTTACGATGACGGGCTCACGGGTGCTCGCTAATACGGTGTAAAGACGACGACGGCCACTGTCTGCAGCTGCAAACAAGTGGGCATTAAAGGCCAGCTGGGCGGCCTGAGATGAGAGCGTTGACAGGAGGTTTCGCTCTGAGGGGTTCAGTGATTGGGATTCAGGGTAGCCTAACCACAGCACCCCTTGGAAACGCTCTTGAGCATGGAGCGAGAGTGCAAAAATGGCGTCGACCGGAATTTCAAACGTGTCATCAAGCTGGAGCTCTTTAGCAATTTGTGCTGGAGAATTGAGCACCAACTCTTTTTCATATTTGATGCGAGACATCAGCAAGCGATCAAGTACGGCCATCTTGTCTGCTAGAGGACCTTCGCCGTAGCTAAGTGGATTACCGCTGGTTGGATTGATGATGACGGCTCGTGCTCCAGATGCGCTCGTTCCTCGGAGCATACCGCGCAGCAAAGCCGGCATTCCTTTATCGATCTGCAAATTGAGGGAAACTTCTTTGCTCACTGCAAGCAAAAGGGAGAGATCGCTGATGCGCTGTTTTACCGATTTTTGCATCAACTCAAAAGATTGGGTGAGTTCGCCAAATTCGTCTTGGCGAATGGTTAATTCTGAGGAAGGAACCCAATTACGATTCTGAGCCACCATATTGGATGCTTTTGAGATCTCTTCGATGGGGTGGGTAATGCGTTGGGTCTGATGATTGACGTAGAAGAGTGACGCTGAAGTAGCTAAAAGCAACACGAGCAAGATAGGGGCTCCGGTTCCGATAGCTAAATTTAATGCCACTGCATAAGGGGTAGTCACGACAACGGTCCAAGGATGCTCGGACTCTTCTAAAAAGTAAACGAGCTGTCGCTGATTTTCATTTTCAACGATGACCTGTCGGGCACCGCTGTTGGTTCCCAATGATGTTGCGGTGAGAATACGGCCGTTGTTCTCAGACCATCCATTTTCCAACATGGTTGGATCAACGTGCGCAATAATCATATCGTGCTGATCCACAATAAAGGCACTGCTATTGCCAGCTGGACCATTGACACCGGCAATGAGTCGATTGATCTCAATTTGGTCTACACGCCCAATCAGAGCGACCGATTCTGCATTTGTTCCACCAGGCACCGGTAGCACAAAGCTAAGTAGGTTGCCTTCTTCATTTGTGACCGTTTCCGTTTCCGTTTGATTTGTAGAGAAGATGCGATCGAGTGCATTTTGCTCACTCTCTGATAAGTCAAGAACTTGACCATCTTCTGGATAATGGAACCGTAGCGTTTGATCGCTGTCGACGAGAAGGAGTTTAGAAAAGATACCAACAGATTTATAAATCTCTTCTATCTCTTGGCTTTGTTCTTCAAGCGTACCAGCGACCAAAATGGATTGCCCGTTCAAGGCTGCCGTCGTTTCGTCTAAAAAGTTAACAAATGGGGGAATGTCTTCAGAAACGAGTTCCGCAATATTGCCCATCTGATTTAAAACAAGCCGACGAGAAATATCAACCGAAAAATTATAGGCGACTGTCAGCACTAAAATAATGAGTAGGATCGAGAAAGTGGTCAGGTCGCCAAGTAAGCGATGGCGAAGGCTCGTTTCTGTTGGCGGTGCTAATTTACCTTTTGGGGGCTGAATTTCCGGTAACCATTGAATAACGATTGAAACAATGATGCCTCCAATCAGACCTTCAACAAGGCGCGCCCAAAAGACTTGACCCAATACAAAAGTGGCTTCATCTAGTGCAAACAGGGGTGTTTGAGTCGGTTCTGATGGAATGAGTTCATTGAAAAAGACGGAAATGAACAACAAGACCGCAGTGACACCCATACCAATTGGGCCGGCAACGGTGGGTGTTCTTAGCCAATCATACAGGCGTCCTTTGTAGGGTTGATTAAATAAAGAAGAGATGACCCATGCAGCGATACCAAAGTGGAAGATGTCGTATAAGCCATGCGTAACAAGAAGAGAGACAATCGCGCCAGTGAGTAGGCCAACGATCAGTGCGTAAATAGGGGGCAGAACGGCTGCGGCGAGAATGAGTGGAACGGCCGTAAAGAGAGACAGCTGAACCATCGAATTGGGCAATGGAATCGGCAGGAGCGTTGTAAAAACGGCCGTGAATAACAGCGTGCCCAACGAAAGGCCAACAAACCAGTTTCTTTCTAATGGTGTGAGCTTTATTCTTTTTTCGCGAAGTTGGAAGATGATGAAAAGGAGGCCAAAGATAAACAAGCTAAGAAGAAGCCAACCAAACAGGCTGCTTGGAAAGTAAGACAACAATCCCCCGGTCTCACCCCATAAATTTGAAATCATTTGGAATATTTAACACTTAACGGGGCGAAATCGTGCCACTTCTTTTCTTCCCCTTACCTCAAAATACAATCTAAATTAACTTGACAATAAATTATTTTGACATAAGTATAACATGCCGATTAATGGGTAGCAATCCGTCAATTTAGCAAACAGTACTAGAGATGAGTGATAGATAGGGTAACTTGCCATTTGGCTGGTTGTCAATTATCATCCTTCCT
>JANQSK010000384.1 GCA_028284105.1 Anaerolineae bacterium | reverse complement strand
GCTCTTGGAAAGAAGTCAAATCAAAGCCAGGCATACCGGAGCATGTTTGGAGCCAACTACCTGAGAGCAGCAAAGAGCTAAGTGCCACCGAGGGCAAATATGATGCCATGTGGTGCAAAGACCCAATTGTAGTGAAATGGAAGCAATCAAAGCAATAAATGCTTTGAAAACATAAGTACAATAATGGAGCGAGAAAAAGCCAAAGCTTTGTTAGAAGAACAACATGCCAAGAGAATGTCAAAGCAGGAAAGATTAGAAATTCTCGGAGAGCTTTGGATAATGTGCGATTCTGAAGATTGGTTTGATGAAGATGATCTAAACTATTTTCCTGAAGAAATAAGACAAGAAATGATCAAGCAGGACGCACCATCGAATCCTGAAGACTCAAAATATGATTTTATCATCCAAGATAGCCTAAAAGGAATTTATTTGGGGGTTAAAAATTCATATTTAGAAAAATTATTAAACCAACACGGCATACCATTCGAATCTATTGAGGGGGAAAATGAAATTATGACAAAATGTAACTGCTGCTCATTCAGAACAATCTCTCCTGAGGAAGATGGCTTGGGTGAAATATGTCCCGTTTGCTTCTGGATGAATTTTACTGAAGGATCAAATCGAATGTCCTTAGATGAAGCCAGAGCAAACTTTATCCAATTTGGCGCAATACAAAAGCGATTTCTTAAATCAATAGATCCAGATGGGCAAGAAAAGTACGAGAAGTAATTATTTTGATTGGGTTTCAATCAAAACTCCGATTAAGTAGTAGCGGTTGGATTAATGACAATTTGATTTTCTATAGGGATTTTTATGGGCGAATACTTTCATTATGTAAACCATGATAAGAAAATGCGCTTTTGCATTGGGGATCTGGGTGGTCCCATTAAATTCTCTGGCATTGGCAGAAATTTAGGAGCGCGTGCATTGGGTTTACTTCTCACTCAAATCAATGATCGTTCAAATGCATTTCAAGGAAGTTGGGTTGGCTCTTGGATAGGGGATCGTGTTGAATGTGTTGGGGACCATGGACCAACATACGATCTATTTGTTGATTATCCAGAAGTAACTGCCAATATCATCGTGATGTTGTATCAAGTAGATGGCGCTGAACCATTGATTGAGTCAGCAAATAATGGTGAAGAAGTCTTTGCCAGAATTGCTCATTTAATCATCACCCAACAATTTACAGATATTCAACGTGATTTTGAGCAAGCATTTGGAAAGCAATGGCAAAAAAAGCACAAAGCAATTTGCGAAAAAAGCGCGTTTATTCGTTTGCATAATTTAGTATGATACTGTTCGAGCTATAAACAACCCTTTTGTTTTGATACCAAACCGATGAAATAGGTTGATTTCGACAATGAATGATTTTTCTCTTGGGTCTCTAGAAAATGAGCCTCACTCAAATTTAATCCGTGAAATGACCCAAAAATGTCTTAAAGATGAACGAATCCAAGCGATTTGGGTAGGTGGCAGCTTGGCAACGGGTCAGGGGGATGCCTATAGCGATATTGATTTTCGCTTAGCGGTTGAGCCCGGGAAGCTGGATCAGTGGACAGCACCTGAGTGGACGCAATATTTTCCCATTCAACCATGTGGCGGCGTGTTTATGCAATTTGGAAATCACGCCTTGCTTCATCATCTCGTCCTTACAGATGGTACGATTGTTGATTTCTATGTTCAGGATACTGAGCAGGAACATTTTGAACCACAGATCGAAATTCTGTTTTGCCGAAATGCTGAATTCCAACAGAAGCTAGAAGGGTTTTCTCGACCTGCAACCTCACTTATCAAGGCGATTGATGAAAATGAAGTTCGGCGCTTTCTAGTCGATTATTGGATCATTACGCACAAACAAATGAAGGCGATGGCAAGACGCTACGATCTTTCTCCCTTTGTGGGTCTTTACTGGGAACGGTTAGCTTTGCTTCGTGCATGGCATCTGAAGCTTGTTGGAAAAGATATTGCCGGGCGGGCGTCACTCCATATGCTGGGAGCACTGCATCAAGGGCTTGGGGCAAAGCTGACTGAGCAGCAACGTCTTATTTTGGGATTGCCATCGAATAGCCCAGAAGAAACGGCCGTTGCGATTGAAGCCATTCGTACAGAAATGGTCCAAGTCGGCAGATGGCTCGCTGAAAAGCATGGGTTTGATTATCCGCACGAACTTGAAGCGGTTGTGCTTGAAACATGGGCTAAAAATAAGGCGTCGCTTTTGAAACGGCCGTAATCCTCCTAACCTCAATTAACGCAGCTTTTGACGAGGGATTTTCTTGTCTTTATCCACAAAAGGTGTCGTCGTGACTTCGACCTCACGAAGACCAAACGGGGTTTCGAGGGTGAGCTTTGTGCCAACGGCCGTATATTTGATCGGGAGCATAGCGTAGCCAATATTTCGCTCAAGACGTGGTGAATACACAAACGCCGTTAATTCCCCAACGGGATCATTCGCATGAAAGACAGTCCATCGATTTTCATTGTGTGTCTCCAATGGATCCCCATGAATAAACAGTCCTACAATTTTTTGGTCAACACCGTCTTCTGCAATCTTCTTTAAAGCTTCTTGCCCAATAAAGCCACCCTCTTTATCAAGATTAACCAATCGATCCATCCCGACCTCAAAGGGGTTATTAGTCACAAGCACATCAGACCGATAATCCAAAATACCTGCTTCAATGCGTCGAATGCGATTGGGAGAAGAAACCACAAGTCCATGGGGCTTTCCAGCCTCTACAATCATCTCCCAAAGCTCATTACCCCGTTCCTTGTCCATCAAATAGATTTCAAAACCAACTTCAGCACTAAACCCCGTTCGGGAGACAACAACAGGAATGCCATCAATTTCAGCAAACGTGCAGTGATAATAGCCAAGGTCAAGAATCTCTTCGCCAAATAAAGCGGAAATCACCTTTGGAGAATGAGGCCCCTGCAGTTGCACAGGGTAAGCGTCTGGCGCACTGATGTTCACATCTAAGT
>JANQSK010000374.1 GCA_028284105.1 Anaerolineae bacterium | reverse complement strand
TTTTGATCAACTGTTTCATCATCTTTGACCGAGTTAATCGGCGCTTGGGTGGGCAAAGGCTCCGCGTTTGGGTTCGCACAAGCGACCATCACCAGCAAGAGTATTAGGATTCCTATTCCCATCCAATTTTTACTAAACTTCATCTGTTTTATCCTCCAGATAAAATGGAAATTGCCCGCTCAAAAAGCAGGCTTTCCAAATAATTTTGTAAACTTCACAATTACCTTGAAATAAGACAAGTCGGAAATATGAAATTTACCTAGTGAAATCCAAAATTCTGTTCATTCTTTTTCAAGATGCTTTTTGGTTTTCACATATATGTATTGTAATCTATCACTATGAATGTAACGTCTATTTTAAAGATTTTGTTCCATGGAAATCAATTAAAACGTACAGCCCGTACAGGTTGGGTGCAACGGGGTGTCCCAAATAGCGAAAATGTGGCTGCCCACAGCTATGGTGTTGTTTTCGCCACGCTGGTTTTAGCTCAGGTTGTTGATGCTGAGATTAATCTAGAAAAAGCATTAGCCATGGCGGCTTTGCATGATTTACCGGAGGGGCTAACAACTGACATCCCAACTCCAGCTTGGCGTTATTTACCCAAAGGGGTCAAAACGGATGTTGAACGAGGCGCGATGCAAGAAATTGTTGATGAACAGCCATTCGCCAATAACTTTATGTCAATTTGGGAAGAGCTTCACGAAAAACAAACGGCCGTTTCCCAACTCGTCGATGATGCAGACAAGCTTGATATGTTTGTCCAAGCAGTTGTTTATGAGGAACAAACTGGCAACAAGCATTTACAAGAGTTTTGGCAACGGCCGTATCAGTTCCACTATCCAGAAGTTCAAGCCCTGTATGATGCTCTAGTCGATAGAAGATCAAATCTGTAAAAAGTGCTCAAATATGCGTTGAAAAATCTCCAATATTCTACCATTCTCCTAATTGCCCAAACTTCCCCAACTCATGTACACTCAAGCTATGTCAACACGCGATATCATGCTCAACAAAACTGGAGAAATCTTAATCCCTAAAGCGAAGTGGTGCGATAGCTATTTTACACGCATGCGTGGCTTTACCTTTACGAAGCCTGTTCAAGAAAAACAAGGGCTGGTCTTGGTCAACGCCCGAGATAGCCGCGTTGATAGTTCTATCACCATGTTTTTTGTGAACTATGATTTAGGGGTCATTTGGGTCAATAGCAAGGGACGAGTAGTAGACACACTCGTTGCAAAATCATGGCGACCTTCCTATGCGTCAAAAGATCCGGCTCGGTATGTGATTGAAGGGCATCCTTCTATTTTAGATAAAGTTGAAATTGGTGATCTCATCACCTTCGTGCAGTAATCTATGTCAATCCCACTCATTCTGTCCCACTATCAAGCAAAACCTTTATTAGCTGCTATTGAAGCACAACACACCTCCTGCACATCATCACCCGATTTGGGGCTTTCTCAATGTCAGGTTGTTTTAGAGGGGGGAACGGCCGTTTTTCCAAGCCACCCCCGTATCTCGATAACACAGTTGCAACACATCGTCGATAGCGAATTATCTTGGTTTCAAGTCATTGATGGTGAACTCGAAAAAGTACAGTTTTATTCAGATGTGCTGAATCGCTACTACAGCTTGATGCCGACCGAAAGTGCGCCCACGATGCTGATTAGCGGCACGCCCATGCATCGCATCAAAGACACCAATCCTCATAAAGATACCAAAATGAAGATCAAAGCAGTGACCCCGGTAAACGGCCGTGCTTTAGATACGACGATGGGTCTTGGCTACACCGCTTCGATGGCGGCAGAAACGGCCGAACACGTCACGACCATAGAGTTGGATCCGACTGTTGTCGAGGTGTGTCGCGCTAATCCTTGGTCACAGCAATTGTTCAATAATCCAAAAATCGAGCGCCGAATAGGGGATGCCTTTGATGTGGTCGAAACTTTACCTGACCAAGAATACGGCCGTGTTGTCCATGATCCCCCTATGTTCAAACTCGCAGGACACCTATATTCAACCGAGTTTTACGAAGAGCTTATTCGCGTGATGAAACCAAAAGGGCGATTGTTTCATTACATTGGGGATCCCAATAGCAAATCGGGGCGGAGCGTCACAAAAGGGGTAGTAAGACGATTAAAAGAGGCGGGGTTCAAACGCGTTAAACCTTGGCCTCAAGCATTTGGGGTCATTGCTTTTAAATAGTTCAGATCGCTGTAATTTTTTTTGTAAATAAAAATTTATACTATTCAAGCGAGAAGAATAAATTTAAACCTCAAATGATCAGAAGCATTCAAAATGAGCCACATGTGGCAAACGCGCTACTGTCACAAATTGCAATGCCCATAGGATTTTGAACCATTAAACAAAAAAGTTTGTATAACTAAGTTATGGCTCTTCAACGGGGTCTCAGTTATCACATCTCCAGATTGTGACTCATTCTCTACGAAGGTGTCCATGATTAATGAAAACAGTTTGATGTTTGATGCTTAGGAATTTTTATGAACAACCTCAATCAAAACACCCAGCTCTCTGTACTTGTCGTTGAAGATGATGCAGTTTTGCTTGAAATCTTTGCCTATGCATTTCAACTGGCAGGGTTTCAAATCACAACCTGCCAAGAGGGAGAAGAAGCAAAGCAACTGTTGCTTGAAAAGACACCCGATGTGGTTCTGCTTGATTTACATCTTCCTAAAGCATCAGGCGAAGACCTGATCACATTTATTGAAAATGATTATGGCCATCCCGACATCATTACCGTTTTAGCAACAGGTGATTCTCGTCGGGCTAGCTTCTTACAAAACCGAGTCAATTACGTCTTTTTGAAGCCTGTGAGTTTTACCCAGATCAAACAACTCGCCACCCGAATACTTAGAGAAGCTCAATTAAAGAAACAAGAAGATAAAAAGCCAACGAAACCTTTTAACAGAGACAATGACACTGGCCCTATTTCTTCTCTGCCAACTGTCTAAGCGTTTTCAGCTTGAGTAATTAGGGGAAT
>JANQSK010000899.1 GCA_028284105.1 Anaerolineae bacterium | reverse complement strand
TGGACTCATGAATGCTGTGCTCGCCCATCAAGCCAAACGAATTGATATTAACCAGTTTAAGTTGTTTGATTAGTTAGAAAGTGTATCGTGGCTCGTGGTAAGAAGGCAGTTGTTTGAATTTTGCCCTTTTACTAAATCGGAATAATTAGCGTGTCGGAAAACTTAATATTTGCCGTTAAATTAATCAATGAATATAGGCTTTCAAATTTTCCACGAATCTCCTAAACCAGCCAATGCTGAACGGGCTATTCGCGCCATGCGCAATGGCACGAAAGCTCAATTTGACATACTTAAAGTTGAACCTTACTTACACAAAGGGTGTGTAGCGACGTGCGAATTTACTTTAAGCCAGAAGCGTTGGGAAGATGTTGTAATTGAAGCGCTCAAGTTTGCCCAAAAGTTTGGTTATGGATGGGGAATTAGTGGCAAAATTGAACGCGAATTAGATCTAACCACCACACGCTTCAGTCATGGGTCAGGAGTTACAATGGTACATATTCACATCAAACAAGAATGGCTAGTAGAAAATCAATAATTGAAATAGAAATAAAGTGGAAAAATTATGCAACACAAACGCTTTATTGATAATGGAACATATCTCAGACAATTTATGGGCAATATATTCGTTGTTTGCCCCAAATGTGGTCGGCAGGCAACCGTAACTTGCCCTGATCCACCGAGATGTTTGAGAACAAAAACGGCCGTTTGTACCCACTGTGGATTCAACGAAAAAACGAATCATCCCATATTGAACTGTGGTAATAATAAAAAAAGCACTGGCTTCTCATGGAAAGGGCCTGTCATCGGCATCGTCTCTCGACGCTGTGGCTATTGTGGTCGACATTTGCAAAAACAAGTCCGTGGCCCAATTCGCGCCAATACCACTTTGCTAAAATGCCCAGGCTGTGGGTATGAAATGAGTGAATCCATCAATTGGCGGCCAACCACGGATGGAAAAGCGTTAGATCCATTCTTTGGCCTCAAGCTTTGGTTTGTAAGGAGCGTAAGGGGCAATGAACTATGGGCTTATAATCGAGAGCATCTGAACTTTATCAAGCGGCTTGTGGAAGCGACCCATCGAGAACAACGGCCACATAGCAATGGCACCCTTTCTAATCGACTGCCCAAATGGATGCTCAATAAGAAAAATCGACCCCATGTCCTAAAAGCGATTCAAAAACTTGAAACCCCTTCTGAATAATCAGGTAATCTCCTCCAAAATTTCTCTATTTTTCCTAGACAAGCGATAATCAACAAAATGTTGAATTCCAAAAGGAGAATATGATGAATCACCCTCTTGAACAGTTACAAGTTGTAGGCATTCGGTATCGGAGCACAAAACCAGCGCCAAACGATGAACGGTCCCTTGATGCGTATACCAAGGCCAATGTGTATGCACGAGCCCAGGTTCCATTTACAGTTGTTGAACCCCATATGATTGAAGAACAGCGTGTCGAAGAGGAACCGGCCAATCTCGGTGTCTATGGTGGGCAAGTGGCGGATGCTGTTGCAGAGGCACGACGCAATGGACACGGGGTGTTGATGAGCGGTGGAGATTGTTCTCACATCACAGGTGTCGTTGGAGGCCTGCAAGATGCACACGGCATCGATGCAAAGATAGGGCTAATATGGTTTGATGCCCACGGTGATTTCAATACACCTAAAACATCACTTTCGGGCATGTTGGGGGGCATGCCTGTGTCAGTTTGTGCCGGTCTTTCGTTTCCTGAATGGCGCGAAGGGTCTCACATTGTTTCACCTTTGCCAACAGATCGTATTTTAATGGTTGATGTGCGTAATTTGGATGAGGCTGAAGAGCAGTTGATTCGCGCTACGGATGTGCAGATCGCACGGGTAGCGGATAGCTTTATGGGGGATGTTGATTTGCAAACGGCCGTTTCTGACTTGGCTGACCGCTGTGATTACCTCTATTTCCACATTGACAGCGACATTTTAGACGAGCGCTACGTTCCTAATCACGGCACTAAAGAGCCTAATGGTCCCAATATGGAGCAAGTTTGTGCAGCCATCGAAACCGTTATGGCCACAGGAAAGGTGACGGCTTATGCTGTTGTTTCAGTGTATGGTGAAGGGGAAGGGTATCAAACTACCCAGCAATCCGGCATTGAGCTAATTGGGTATGGGCTTGAAGCTTGGAAACGTCACGGTTTGCCAAAATAAATCCATTCTTAAAAAGCATCAGGGGCGGTTTGTTAACCGCCCCAAGTCCCATCCTATATTTCCTACCATAATTTCCCCCATTTAGTATTTCCTTGCTATAGAACATCATCCATTGTTGGTTTACAGTACAAAGCATCAGTTCGAAACCCCATTTGGGGAGCTATCCAAAAAATATCAATATAACGCCACGACGCTGAACGCGGACACCTTAGCCGATGATTTGACGCGGATTCACGCGTCCCTGCGTTAAAACGACATTTTTAGGGAGCAAGTCAGATGATTCATTCAAATTCAAAAAGAGAGAGCAATGAGAGACGCCATTTTGGACCGTCCAAGGCACTTTTTGTCTTCGGCGCTTGTGGGTTTGCTAGCTTATTACTTGACGTGGACCACATGCTGGTTCTTATTGGAAAGGATCTCCCCATCACCCTCTACAATTTGGCTCGAGAAGCAGGCAGACCATTACATTGGCCTGTTTTCTTGGTCAGTTGCTTTTTGTGCATCGTTTGCGGCACATATCTACTTCGATTTTATTGGTCACTTTTAGCAAGTAGGAAGCGGTTCACATAAGTGTTCCGAAGTTTCTAAATAGAAAAACATGTTAGAAATAAGCTTCGGAACCTCGAGGAAACGAAGTTTATAGCCGTCGGTTTATTCAAAGCAGCAACTTCGTTTCACTTAAATCTGTTTTCAGTCAATATTTTAATTAATTGTTTGTTTTAAAATTTGGTCGATACGTGCCATCTCAGTCTGGTCAAATTTTCCAAACGCCAAAGCAGCAGCCAGCTCTTCAACCTGTACGGCCGTTTTAAAACCAGGCAGCGGAATTGTGAGCTCATGACGGCTCAATAGCCAACAGATTGCCCCTTGCACTAACGAACGGCCGTTTTCACACAAAAGTTCCCGCAACAGCTCAATCTTTTTCAACCGATCAGCTAACCCACCACTGTTTAACGGCATCGTTGCGCGTAAATCTTCTGAATCAAATGTTGACTGCGTATCATACTTTCCACTCAAAAAGCCCATAAACAAAGGCACACCCGCCAACAAAGCAACGCTATGTTTTTCAAGCATGGCCAACATCTCAGGCACATCCATAAGCACATTATGGCCAGTAATAATAGTGGCGCAGTGAGGGGAGGATGCGAATAATTCAGCCGTTTTCACATTGGGAGTGCCAAAACTTATTGCTCGGATTTTCCCTTCTTGTACCAACCGTTCCAATATGTCTAAAATTTCAGGTATTTTTTCTTCAGCATAGCCCGCATTTTGGAATTGAAAGATATCAACATAGTCTGTCTGAAGCCGCCGCAAGCTACCTTCAAGGGAATTCCGAATCATCGTTTCAGAAACGTCACCCTCATAATCAATCTGTGCTTGCATGACCTCAT
>JANQSK010000337.1 GCA_028284105.1 Anaerolineae bacterium | reverse complement strand
TCAATGGCGTGAATTAAAAGAGCTTGCGGCTCGACTTGAAGATGTTACCCAGGCTACTCAGGCAATGCCCGTAGCTATTTAAGAGAACAGATTTTTATGAATTTTGTTCTCTGATAAGACGTGTGAAGAGCGCTTAAAAAAATGTAGCGGCGTCAGACAGCAGAAGAAGCTTTTATTTTTTTATTTATATTCATTATTGATTTGAAGAAACGCCCAACTCGGGCGTTTCTTCGTATCTGCTGAATTTCAGATGTAGTACCATTTTCCTATGCGCTTAATGGTTTACAGCCTTTGTGAATCAAGGTAAGGTTAATCAAGTCCATTTCCCAACCTATTAAGTGAATCGAAAGGTGTCACTTAATCATAACAGCCCAAAATAGATCTTGACGATATTGTGTAAATCACAGAAAGTTTAAAAATTAAATCGGCTTCAATTGCTGTGATTTAGTTGATGATTGACAGAATTTGGACATCAGTTTTTTATGAAATATTCTATCAATCACATAAAAAGATAATATTGAATTGATTCGCGTGAAGAAGTGATGTGATCGTGAGCAAATCACATTGTAAGGGTAGATCATTACTCTATAGGAGGCAAAGTAATGATTATGGTTGGCGAACATAAGGAAAGGAGCAGTAGGTGAAGTATTCAATCATGGTCGTAGATGACGACCCTAATTTGCGTGTGCTATTACAGCAGATGCTGGCATTTAGAGGCTTCGACGTTGTGGAAGCCGAAAATGGGGCGGACGCTCTCCATAAGATTAACAAGCAACCCCTTGACGCAATCGTACTCGATGTGATGATGCCCGTGATGAATGGCATCGAAGTGTGCAAAGCGATTCGTCAAAACCCCGATTATTTAGATATCCCCATTATTATGTTAAGTGGTAAAGTTCATCAAGAGGCTGTTCAAGAAGGGCTGGATGCTGGAGCGACAAAATATTTGTGTAAGCCAATTCCGATGACCGAACTGATTGATGAAATTAAAGCTGTTTTACAAGTGGGCCCGATATCTAACTCAATCCTGACCTAGCTATTGATTTAGCCAAACTTAATCCGTTTACTCTGCTGTCTGATCTCAAGATTTGACTTGATTTACGGCCGTATCCCCTCATCTAACTTTCCTCTTTCTTGACATGGAGTTCACTCCAGCTTGTATACTCCTGTCATGCTTAAAACAATTGGAGAAACATCAGAAGAAACAGGGTTGACCATCGACACCCTTCGCTATTACGAAAAGATAGGGCTCATCGACAACATTGAACGCAATGCAAGTGGCCGTCGTTGTTACAGCGATGATGATATCGGTTGGATCAATCTCTTGTTGTGTCTAAAAGGTACAGGGATGAGCATTGCAGACATGCAGTGTTTTGCAGAACTGCTGCGCGGCTCTGAAGAGAATATTCCTGACCGCATTAAGCTGTTGCAAGATCATAAAACGGCCGTTTTAGCGCATATCTCACAAATGCGGGAGCGATTACTAGCTATCGATAACAAGATAGACATCTATTTATCTAAAGTAAAAGATAAACATCAACGAGAGGGAGAAGCATGAAACGTCAGTTAGGCCGATCAGGGATAGAAGTTAGCAGTATGGGGATGGGATGTTGGGCGATTGGCGGCCCTTTTTGGGCTGGAGAGACCCCATTGGGCTGGGGCGAAGTCGATGATACTGAGTCAACTCGTGCCTTATTAAAAGCGTTTGAGTTGGGCGTTACCTTTTTTGACACGGCAGACGCGTATGGAACGGGGCATAGTGAAAAATTGATTGGTGAAGCGTTCCGAACAATGCGAGATCAAGTCGTTATTGCAACCAAATTTGGGAATATTATTGATGAAGAGAGCAAACAGCTTGTGGGTTCGGATGCCACCCCTGAATATATTCGGGCAGCCTGTGAAGCATCGCTGCGGCGACTTCAAACGGATTACATTGACCTCTATCAATTTCACTTGAATGATTATCCTATTGAGCAAGCGGAAGATGTTCGAGAGACATTAGAGGCTTTGGTGCAAGAAGGGAAAATTCGGCATTATGCGTGGAGCACGGATTTTCCTGCACGGGCTGCATTTTTTGCAGAAGGGGCTCACTGTACAGCCGTTCAGCATCAGCTCAATGTGATCGAAACAAATCCCGAGATGTTGGCTGTTTGTGAAGCCAACAATATCGCTAGCATAAATCGAGGTCCACTGGCGATGGGACTGTTAAGTGGGAAATATCAAATTGGGAAAAAGCTAGCAGATGATGATATTCGTGGCATGAAAAGCCCCGATTGGTTGGCTTATTTCTTGGATGGGGAAGCGAACCCTCAAATGCTCGGACAGCTTGCCTCTATTCGCGAGATTTTGACAAGCAACGGCCGTTCCCTAGTCCAAGGGGCGTTGGCATGGATATGGGGGAGTAGTTCAAAAACAATTCCCATTCCCGGTATTCGCACTGTCGAGCAAGCTGTAGAAAATTGTGGGGCGATGGCACATGGACCTCTTCAACCGGAGCAAATGGCAGAGATCGAAAATATTCTGGGTCGTTCCGTTGAGGCGTAGGTTGGTTAGAGCTTTGTGAATAGCACGATATCTTTGTCTAAAACCTCTAGTTTTGCTCCCCATTGAGCAGCTAGCCATTCAAATGTTTCAAGTGCAAAAAAGATAACGTGTGTTGGGTCATTTTTATAGTGCCAAGTCTGAAATGATTCAACATCGAGGACCCGTTTGGTCATGATGCCTAAAAATCCATTTGGCTTTAGGCATTCCCATAGTCTGTTGAGTTCTTGTTTGGGGTGATGAAGATGCTCGACGACCTCCGTGGCGGTGATAAAGTCGTATTTATGATTAAACGGCCGTAAATCGGGCGCATAAAAGGGATCATAAATCGCCATGGTGTGTCCCGCCTCTTCAAACATCAACGACAAAGTTGGCCCCGGACCTGATCCAAAATCGAGCCCAGAACTGTGCGGGGGTAGCCGCTCATTGAGGGGCTGAAAGAGCCGACCAAGAAATTGTCGATATCCAATATCTGCAGGATCATTTTGATGCAACTCGTAAACTGCTTTTTCATCCGCTTGGGAAACGAAATGTTCTGAAGCCATAAAGACGAGTTTGCATTGAGGACAGCAGTAGTAGGTGACACCGCTCCCCTGTCTATTTCGCTTGCTAGTGTCGTGATAAAATAGCTCACCTTCAGAACAAGAACAGAGTGGACACGGCCGTAAACTGTTTGAATCCATTCGCCTCCAAAATTGAGAGATTGCCCAATGAACTTTTCTAAAAATTACCCATTACCGGAATTCCAAGAACGTCGCTTTGAAAAGTTAAAGCAGGTTATTGACCATTATCCATTAGCCACCATAATTTCCCAAACGGAGCCATACCCGATGGTGAGCCAAGTTCCCCTAATTTTTGATCAAACAGAATCGAAACTATTGGGTCATTTTGATCGAAATAACCCCCATTGTGAGCAACTCGTAGCAAGTAACAACATTTACTGTTTATTCAATGGCCCCAACCATTATATGACCCCGACCATTTATCCAGACCGACAATATCCGGGGTGGAACTATGTGGCCGTTCATGTTGAAGGGATCGTTAAGCCTATGGAAAATGAAGCTGATTTGGAGGCGCTTCTGCTGAAAACGGCCGTTTTGAATGAACCTCCAAATTCAGGGTACACACTCACGCCCAACCAGAAAAACTTCCATGTGTTTATCAAAATGATCGTAGGGTTTGAAATTGAAATTGTTGATATCAAAGGTGTCTTTAAACTGGCGCAGGACAAGGGGCAGCCTCATATTGAGCTTGCAAAAAATCATTTAGCTGAGGTGAGTCAAAAAGATTTAACCGCATTTTTGGACATGCTCTTATAACAATCGAGGTGGATGATGACCATTAATCAAGATATGAAAACGTTTATTGAAAATATGCCAAAGGCTGAGTTGCATTTACACATTGAAGGCACATTAAGCCCTCAAACGCTGTTGACGTTGTCAGAGCGAAACAATATTGATTTTCCTTATCAATCAGTCGAAGCAATAGAGGCAGCCTTGGCAAACCGCCCAGCGGGTCTGGATGGTTTCTTGGATCATCACTATATCGCCGTTTCAACTATGAAAACGGAAGCAGATTTTTATGATGTCACACTGGACCTTTTGAAAACATGCCAGCAGAATAACATTGTTTATATTGAGCTGTTTTTTGACCCCCAATTTCATACCAGTCGAGGCATCTCTTTTGATGATCAATTTAGTGGGATATCTCGAGCATGTGAGCAAAGTCGACTTCAGTTTGGAGTTCAGTCCAATTTGATTATGTGTATCAATCGGGAGCGACCGGTTGAAAGTGCTTTTGAGATGCTTGAACAGGCACGGCCGTATCGTGATCAGATCATTGGCCTAGGAATGGATTCATACGAAGAGTTGAACTTTCCGCTTAAGTTCAAGGAGGTGTTTCAACAGGCCAAAAAAGATGGCTATCGGTTGACGTCTCACTGTGATGTGGATGTGCCCAATTCGTTGAATCACATTTGGGATTGTTTAAATGTGCTGGAAGTGGAGCGTGTCGATCATGGACTGATGGCGGTTGATGATCCAAAGCTCATCGAGGAACTGGTGGCACGCAATATGACCTTAACCGCCTGTCCTGTCCGCCGACCCACTGATCCAGGACCTCAAGATTTGGATCGCATCAAGACCCTTTTTGAGCAAGGTGTCAAAGTCACCATTAATACAGACGATCCAGCAGAGTTCGAAACGGGCTATTTATCAAACATGCTTGTGGAAGTTCAAGAGGGGAGCCAATACAGTAAAAAAGAGATGGTTAAATTTGTCATGAATGCGTTCACTGGTAGCTGGCTATCGGATACTGCAAAACAAAAATATGTCGATCAGCTCCAGGAATATGCAGCATCTCATCAAGTCCAACTCTAGCTCACAACTGTTCGCCGACTAAAGCACAGCAATATTTCAAAAAGTCTGGTGTTCTTTTTGTGTCTTCAGGATGGTTTAACGGCCGTATTGATAAAAATTGTCCTTTGCGATTGTCTTGTGCCCGCTGAATAAAATCGTGCCATTCCGGCGCCATATTCTCTTTGGCCCACATTGTGCTGGCTAACTTAGAATGAACGCGACCTGTTTCTAAAGTGTGAACCATTCGACAATATGACACTACGGCTGAGGATTGCCGCCAACGGCCGTTAAATCCCTCTTGATTAGCCAACAGCTGTTTGCCCCACTCCACCATCACCTCACGCACCTCATCTTTAAGTGCATCTGCAGAAACTTCATCAATCAACGATGTAGCAGGGGGGCCGTAAAGGGCAATGCCATACTCTCTCATACACCATCGCACAACGAGCGTGTTGTCATGATCATCCAGTTCAAGCGTGGTGCTACCGTTATCAAAATAATGAAGCAACGGTTGATTGGGAGTCAGCGTTTTGAGAAGGTTGGCAGGGAAATAGGAGCCTTCAAGATGTTTGGACCAATATCCCTCAATGTCATCATGCAGCGCTTGGTGCATTTGATTGAGTGTGGGAACAATTTCATCAGACAGTTGTTCATGAATCACGACCACAACGTCAATGTCACTATCTTCATCACCATCTCCCACAGCAAATGAGCCTTGAATATAGATGCCAACGACGTTTTCTCTAAGGATGTCGAGCTCACGATTGACGAGTTCTTGAAGGACAAAATTAAGTTCCGGATAAGGTGTTGGTTTGTTCATCATGTTATTGAGGCAAGCTTTATGTAAACCACAAAAGTTTTAAAAATGGAACCAGCTTTAATGATTGTAATTTACTCGGTGATTGACAGTCTTTGTAAGGCATCTTTTTTAGAAAACTTTCTGTCAATCACATAATAAGCTCAGCCTTTGGGGTCTGTTAGAATGGGAGTTTTGCGAGTTCCTCAATGTGATTTGTACCTATGCCGCAGCATCCCCCAATCATTTGGACACCTTCATTCATCCATTGCTGGCATTTCGCCGCATATTCTTGGGGTGAGATGACATCTTCATATCGCCAGCGATCTTCGATGTGTTGGCCAGAGTGCG
The DNA here is from genome assembly GCA_028284105.1 of Anaerolineae bacterium. Lineage (GTDB taxonomy): Bacteria > Chloroflexota > Anaerolineae > Promineifilales > Promineifilaceae > QQUD01. Next base: position 948 of record JANQSK010000337.1, on the reverse strand, counting down.
CATAGATACCCATATAGCCAGACCAGTGTTCTTTTAATACTTCAAGGGCTGCATCTATGTAAGAGACATCCGTATGCATAATGCTAACCAGCGGAATATTTTTATCTTTTATGGCAGAGAGCGCGTCGGCAAGTGGTTCTCCACTCAACAAACGGACGACGCCATCTTCTTTGACTCGGCAGCTAAAGCCTACCCAAACAGGGAGGCCTGTTTTCTGAGCAGACTCAATCAATATTAACGTGCGGTCAAGCATATGCATCATTTCTAGCATGAACAGATCTGCGCCTGCTTCCGCCATTATGGCGACCTGTGCATCTGTATCATTTTGTAGTTTTTCTAGAGAAGGGTCTGTTGTCCAAGCCCAGTGTGCAAGACCAGCCGCTACGAGTACATCGGGCATATTTTTGTTGTCTCGTGCTTCAATGGCAAGTGTCACTCCTTTGCGATTGAGCAAGTCAAAATGCTCTTCCCAATTGGCATCTTCAAGCACATATTTGGATGTTGCGAAGGTGTTAGAGATGACGATTTGAGCCCCAAGGTCGATGTAATCTTCATGGATTTGACGCAAAATGTCAGGATGGGTGAGGGCACCGCCCCCGTTCCAGGCGTTATTTACAGGAGGTACTCCCCGCCGCTCAACTTCGGTTCCAGTGGCACCATCGATGAGAATACGGCCGTTATTCGCCAATTTCTGCATGACTTTTTCATATCGATTCATGGGCTTTTCCTCTTGGGACACTATTGTACAGATTTGCTGTTAAACTAAAAAAATAAGTTGAGCATATTCGAGGAGAAAATGATGGCTACTGTCCAAGAACTCTTGTTAGCGGTTGAAAATATGAAACCCATCGTTGAGGCAAACTGGCAAAAAATGGAGGAAGATCGCACCTTGCCGATGGATGTGGTGCATGCCCTTGAAGAGTCTGGTTTGCTGCTGATGTCAGCACC
>JANQSK010000333.1 GCA_028284105.1 Anaerolineae bacterium | reverse complement strand
CCTTAGCGGCAAGCTTTCCACATATTGGGGCGGTTTTAAAATATTTAAAACAGAGCCTCACTTCTTCGGGGTTAGATTTTTCACGAAAACAACAGCGTGAAAATCGGCTCAATGACAAAATCGAACAAGCGTCGAGTGAAGCGCTCATACAACATGAGGGACATGCACCAAATTTTGATGACGACGACTCTCAATCAGGTATGATTTCTAGTTGGTTGGAAACGGCCGTTACCGATCCCAAAGAAGTTTTACTCATCAAGCTGATGTATGAATACGACTTAAAACCACGGGAAATTGTTCAATCATTCCCGGATGATTTTCCAGATACTAAAGATGTGTATAGAGCAAAAGAGCGCCTATTGAAAAGAGCGCGTTATGCATTATTAAAGTAAATCACAAATAATAAATGTAATTTCTCGAAAAAAAGGAACATTGAACGTTAAGCTAGACAACAAAGGAGTTCAAAAATTGATCGATCAGAAGTAATTGAGTTGAAATTGATCAAAAAATATTGTTTTTATGACTAATTTCTGTTTAGCTGAGTGGAACACATAGGAAGATTGAAAATCAAATGAGAGTGTTTGATTTGCTTACAAACGTTTGCCGAAAGTAGAGAACATGGACGCATCGATGAACATTAAATGTTGTTTAGTCATGGACATCGAGAAGCAAGATTATGTCAGAATTTAAATTAGATGATGGAGATTTGATGGCTTATTTGGCAGGTGAAGCATCGCCAGAAGTTGTTCAAGCGATCGAATCATCCGAAGCCACGTTGATGGAAGTCAATGCATTAAAATCGCTGGATGTATCATTTTTTAAGTCACAGTTTAGAAGCAACTGTCCAGATACCCAGCAGCTGTTGGAATATGAAGTGGGATTCTTGTCAGACGAACTGTACGCTGAAGTCAAGCATCACCTTTCTAACTGTCCTCACTGCCAAGCTGAGGTCGCAACCTTGGCTGAGGTTGAACTAGAAAGTGAATCGGTTTCAACCCTTACTGCCTTAAAATCAAAATTAGACGAGTTGATTGCTGCTGGAAAGACCATATTGGATACGGTTTTTGTGCCACCAGCACCTCAGCCAGCTTTTGCTTTACGGGGTGAACAGCAAGGGGTTCAAACCTATCAAGCGGAAGGATATCAAGTGATTTTGTCTATCCAGCCACCTGTCGCTTCAGAAAAGAATGCTAAGGTTGAAGGTCAACTCAACAATCTTGATGATCCATTAACTGAATTCCAAGGCACGATCTCGTTGTATAAAGATGAGTCGCTTTTAAAGGAAGAGCCAATTGATACCTTTGGATACTTTTCTTTTGGTAACATAGGCTTTGGTGCTTATGATCTTTTGATTGAATTAAGCAGCTCTACCTTAACGGTCCGAGATATTGAAATTGAATAAAGCAGCCATTTGAATAAAACGGCCGTTTCCCTCCCTCTAGAAATTCAGGGTTAGGTTCAGTATACTTATTAGACAACATTGAGGAGCAAACCCTGAACCCAGCATGACCCCAACAGAAGTAAGCCATGCTCTATTGAATCATTTTGAGCAGGCAGATTTTGATAGCCTATTCAAAAAGTATCAACCTCATCTATCTCACGAAGTCGTCAGGCAGTTAAGTAATACTTGTCATGATGAACAATATCGTGATCCTCAGCGTGCTCTAAAAATCAGTGAATTGAATATTCACGTAGCCGAAATTGTGGCACAGCCTGAAACAATAGGTGTTGCCATTTGGAATCAGGGCAATGTTTATGCTGCGATGAATCATTTTGAGCAAGCAGAGGATTGTTTTTTGGCTGCTGAAAAGCAGTTTGATCCTCAAAAAGATACACTAAGAATAGCAGGGCTGCGGATCAATCGAGTCGGAAATTTGTGCGGAATGGGGCATCATGATGAGGCGCTTGAACTTGCTGACGCAGCTAGGGAGCTCTGTTTAAAAATTGGTGAAGCGGCGGAAATTTTCCTTGGAAATCTCGAACTCACAGTTGGCTGGGTGTATGAAGAGCTGTCTGAATATGAAAAGGCTCTTGAGGTATATAAAAACGGCCGTATTCTTTTTAAGAAAAATGACAAAAAATTGCAAGTTGCCTTAATTGATAACAATCGTGCCCATCTATTTCAACTCTTAAATAACTTTGAACGAGCAAATCAACTGTTGACCGATGCACGGATAACCTTTGAAGAAGGTGACTATGTTCGAGAAATTGCACGAGTTGATCTGAACCTCGGTGAGATGGCCTATAAATTGGGGCAGCATCAAAAAGCGCTGCAGCATCTTGACTCTTCATACCAAGGGTTTGCCCTAATTCCAATCGACACTGAAATGGCGTACGTCAACCTGAAACGCTCAGAAGTTTATCTTCAACTCAATCTCCTTCAAGAGACGATTCAAATGGCTGATGAGGCGATGCTTATTTGTCGTAAACAAAAAATGATGCGCGAATTTGTGAAGTGCCAAATCAATTTAGGCATCGGGAATCTGCGATTGGGCAATTTAGAGCTAGCAGGAAAATTCTTTGACCGTGCCCGACGACATGCAAAAAAGCAAAACACACCATTGCGGCTCGTTTTGGTTGATCTTCATCGGGCAGAACATGCTTATCAGAGCCATTTGCCCAAGCGAAGCAAGCGTATTATTCAACGTCTGCTTAAGCATGATACGCCGGTGATGACACCCATTGTTGAAGCCCAAGCCAGAGTGCAGCTTGCTAAAAGTGAACTTGCCTTAGATTACCCGAACTTTGAGCTCATTGATTCTGAATTAGAGGAAGCAATGTCTATTTGTAAAAAGTACGGCTTGAAGCAGGCTGAGGCTGAGACCTACTCGTTGTTAGGAAATACGGCCGTTTCTCAAAACGAGCTCGAAACAGGAATGTCATATTATCAGAAAGCAGTCCAGTTAATTCGAGAGATAAAATCACACTTCTCAATAGATGAATTCCAAATTGGCTATTTAGATGCTCAACTGTCAGTTTATGAAAAATACATTGCAGCTGTTCATCAAGCACAACTTCAAGATTCTTCCCAAATTGATAATTTGATTTTGATATTAAATGAGGCTCAAGTCGCTTCAATACCTCTTCAGGCCATCGCTGGCAGAGTTGAATCAACTGAGTTGAGAGCGTTTCAAAATCGTTGGAATTGGCTTCAAAATAAAATCGAGGATCCTGAGTTTGATGGAGAGCTTTCATATTTCGAATCTCAAATTCATGAGGTTGAAAGTCAAATTTCTGAAGCCTATCGAAAAGCACAGCTTAATCGCTTAAATCAGAATAATGATAGAAGACAAGGACAAGAGGAACTCAGCGAAAGGTTGTTACGGAATGTGCAAAGTAAACTACGCTCTAAACAGGGCATTATTCAATTTTATGAATCAGATGGCATGCTGCACGGTGTTTTTGTGACAACCGAAACGGTTCAATGGGTTTCTAACATCGTGGAAACTCAAAAGCTACAGCGTCAAATTAAAGCTTGGCAATTTTATTTAAATTACGATTTTGACTTGATTTGGGATAGTCAAGTGGCGCAATCCCATTTGAAGCGTTATTTCCAAACAGTTTGGCAGGCACTTTCTACGTTAACAAGCGCATTGAAGCAACTCATATTGATTGTGCCGCCAGCTTGGCAAAGCATTCCTTTTGCAGGTTTGTTCGACGGGGAAATGTATCTAGTTGAACAAATGAGCATTACTTATTTGTCGTCGTTAGATCAGTTTCTTCACGCATATCAGTTGAAACCATCTTCGCAGAAGCGTGCTGTCGTTTTTGGGTATTCACAAAACGGCCGTTTACCCGCAACTGTTCAAGAAGCAGAAGCTGTGGCAACGCTTTTAGATCGGAATCATGATGTGGGGCTTTATCTAGAAAGCGAAGCGACGGCCCAAACGTTGCAAGCTCTTTCTGAGCAAGCAGATATTGTGCACTTAGCATCACACGCTATTTTTCGGCCAGATAACCCGCTTTTTTCATGGATTGAACTAGCGGAGGGGCGTTTAACAATGGCGGATATTTATCATTGGACATTGAAGAAACGGCCGTTGGTTGTGCTAAGCGCTTGTGAAACGGGGCAAGGTGTACCGCGAGGGGGTGGGCTGATGGGACTTACTCGAAGCCTTCGTTCAGCTGGGGCTGGGGAACTCATTATTAGTCAGTGGCGTTTAGAGGACAGCGGTTCAGCTCAGGTGGTGGCCCGTTTTTATCAGGAGCTCTCTCAAGCCGGTGGGCAAAATACGGCCGTTGCGCTTCAAGCTGCTCAAAAATGGGCCATTGCCCAAGGCATCTCCCCGATATTGTGGGCCAGCTATATTTACATGGGCGACTAACGGTCTAAATCCTTTCAGCCTAAAGCATTTTAGTCAAAAATTTCACCTCCAATTCGAAAGCCATTCTCACAGATTAGACTGTTAAAATCCTGACCTAAACCTGCATTAAATGGGTGTATATTGGAGCCAAACCACTCAATTATAAAATCAAAAAATTAAAATGTCGGATTTTTGTACGAAGCACGTTTAATAAGCTGATACTGAAATTCGGACAGTCCAAAAAACTTTTATTTAACATTGGAGAAAGTAATGAACCCTAAACAAATAACAAAACTATTCTTAGCAATCTGCCTTGTTGGCGCAGTTTTATTTAGTTCACAAGCAGCATCAGCCAACCATTCAAATTTGGTCATTGATGCGACCGAAATTGAAATTGATTCTATTACAGATGAGATACGTGTTGCTGGTGAATTAGAATTCATGGAAAACGAAGAACCTGATCTTAAGCTTGAAATCTATTTGCTAAATGAAGAAATCGGAATTTTTCAACTTTATGCGAATTTGACTCCTAGCTCAGTGAGTATGAATGACATTGATTGTACAAATGGTTTATGTACAGCAAACTTCTTGATGAGCATTGATGCAAATCTCCCTCCAGGAGTAAAGGTTACTGTAAATAATGATATAACCTTAGTCCTAGTTAAAGCAATGCATAATAATTCTGGAACTGCAGTAGAAATTTATGGTGATGAATCTGACGAACCTTTTATTTCAATATTCAATGATTCTAATCCTGAGTGCTCAATTGGAAGTTGTGGTGCTGGTTAAGAGATTTAAGAAATAATAAAAATAAAAAAGAGCCTTTTATATACAAGGCTCTTTTTTAT
>JANQSK010000325.1 GCA_028284105.1 Anaerolineae bacterium | reverse complement strand
ATTGCTTTGGCTATGGATTATATGAAGCTGGCGATTACAGACTTGGGTAATATGAGTGAGCGGCGTATTAATCGGCTTGTTGATTCAGATAGCAATCATGGCGTTTTGCCGATGTTTTTAACGGACAATGGGGGTTTAGAAAGCGGTCTGATGATTGCCCACTACACAGCCGCTGCGCTTGCTTCTGAAAACAAAGTGCTAGCGCATCCCGCCAGTTCAGATACGATCCCCAGTAGTGCAAATGTGGAAGATCATGTGAGCATGGGGGCTACGGCCGTTCGTCACACCGTAAGGGTGCTTCAGCACGTGGAGACCATTGTGGCAATTGAGCTATTGGCTGCCGCTCAGGGCATTGATTTTCGACGCAAAGCGATGGGAGACGTGCAAATGGGGCAAGGAACGGCCGTTGCCTACAACCTGCTGCGTGAACATGTGCCATTTTTAGAGCAAGATACCGTTTTGGCGCCCATTATGGAACAAATTCGGGTGTTAGTGGCAGATGGTGTTTTAAAAACGGCCGTTGAGAAGGAATTAGGGATTGGAGATTAGAGCTTAGGTGGGGATTCGGGATTAGCCTGATTAAAAGCCCATTCTTTTCTCTCTTCTCTTTACTCTCTTCTAATTGAGAATAACTATGGATAATCAAACCGCCTGTCCAATTACAAATCTAAGCAATCTTTTTAAACCCCTCGACTTGAGCGATCCGTATCCACTGATGGCGCAGGCAAGGCAGGAAGAACCGGTCTTTTATAGTCCTGAAATCAACTATTGGGTGGTGACGCGGTTTGAGGATATCAAGGCGATTTTTCAAGATTATGAGACATTCACGGCCGAAAATACAATAACGCCCATCGAACCCTTTTCAGAAACCGTGCTGGAGATGCTAAACGACGGAGATTACACACCGGTGCCGGTGTTATCTAACAATGTGCCACCCAGCCATACGCGCATTCGGAAGCTGGTGAACAAGCTGTTCACCCCGCGCCGCATGAAGCATTTTGAGCCGGAGATTCGGCAGATTGTTAACGGCCGTATCGACACTTTTATTGATCAGGGTAAAGTCGACATCGTCTCTGCCATGACCTACGACTTACCCGCCATGGTGCTGTTTCGCGTGCTGGGTGTGCCCGATGAGGATGTGCCTCAGGTGAAGGTTTGGTCGGATAATCGGATTTTGCTGTATTATGGCCGTCCCACCCCCGAAGAGCAGATTGAATTTACAAAGAATCTCATTCCATTTTGGAAATACACCGTTGGGCTGGTTGAGAAAAAAGTGGCCAATCCTGAAGATGATTTGATTAGTGATCTTATTGCCATGCGGAATGGGGATGATTCCATTTTAACCATCAATGAGATTGCTAGCTGTATGATTACGCTTCTAGTGGCAGGGCATGAAACGACGACCGCTCAAATGAGTAACGCCGTTCAACACCTGCTGGAAGATCGCCCCAAATGGGAGGCGCTTTGCCAAAATCCCGCACTTATTCCCAATGCCAATGAAGAGCTGATGCGTTTTGACCCGTCGGTTTGCACATGGCGACGTGTGGCCCGAAAGGCATGCACCATTGCAGGAATCGACATTCCCAAAGATTCAAACCTATTGTTGATGTTGAATTCAGGGAATCGAGATACGGCCGTGTTTCCTAAACCAGACGACATTGTGCTTGAGCGCAAAAATGCGGCCAAAAACTTAGCCTTTGGTTTTGGCATTCATTACTGTGTGGGCGCACCGCTGGCACGTTTAGAACTTAACATCACCCTCGAAGAGCTCACTCGACGCATTCCGACGTTGCAACTCGTTCCTGAGCAGCACTATGAATACGTCGAAAATCTATCATTTCGGGGACCATTAAAGCTGTGGGTCGAATGGAAGAAATAATTCCTAAACCCATTCTGCAACCGGGCATCACAGGGATTAAAGCGGAGACTGCAACGAACTTGCTTTTATCAAAAGCTGATGCTGATCACCTAACACAATGTTGCTACTTAGCCGCTCGAAATTATGGGGCTAAATTCATAGGATTTTCGCAACAAACCTCATATGTCGAGAACTACATTTTGATTGCATTTCAACATAAATTTGCTCAAACTAAGCGAATTTTGGGTATGGTAAACATTTATTATCCGCTAATTGGGTTTATTGAAATTGATCTTCAAAACGATAACATTAGTGAGGAAAGCTTAATCAATAGTCATCGTTTTGGAGGGGGGAGTTTTCAAAGATATCCAATATTTGAAGATAGTAGTTTAACTCATTGGTTCGAACAGTCGGGGTATCGTTTGTTGAATCAATATGAACTGCTTGAAAAGCTAGAATTTGACTTTATTTCAAACAGTAAGGGTAAAAATAAAAAAGAGAAAAAACCAACAATTGCACTCAAAAATTACCATAACCTTTTGCAAGGTGATATCGAAGAGATTTATCGTCACCATGGGTATCGTTTTGTCAAAATAGTGGCTGAGGTTGTTTTTGGCTTCTTTGACTGATGTGTTAGAGAGAGGAGAAACATGTCTGAATTTCCGGAAAAATTATTGCATTGTTGGCATCCCGTCGCTTATGCGGAAGAGGTGCCAGCCGATGAGCCTCATGGGGTCAAACTGCTCGATGAATTACTTGTGATTTGGCGCACGGCAGATGGCGTCCCATATGCGATGAAGGATTTGTGTATTCACCGTGGGACAGCGTTGTCACTAGGCTGGATTAAAGAAGATTGTATTGTTTGCCCTTATCATGCATGGCAATACGATACGAATGGTGCTTGTGTCAAGATTCCCCAAAACAACAGCGTTAACATCCCCACTAAAGCGCGTACGGTCAAATACCACTGCATCGAGCGATATGGGCTTATTTGGGTGGCGCTGAAAGCGCCAATTTATGAACTGCCTGACATTCCTGAACTTGAAAACGGGTCTTGGAAAGTGGTTAATACGGGGCCATTCCCCTGGGATGCGGATGCGTCTCGGCAGCTGGAGAACTTTACAGATTTTGGGCATTTCCCGTGGGTGCATCCAGGGTTATTGGGCGATCCGGAACGGCCGTTAGTGCCACCTTACACCGTAGAAATCAAAGACCACATTCTGCATTACACCATCGTTCGTCCAGAAGCGACCAACACGGACGACTTCCCCGTATTTGCCAATGACGAAGTGGTTCAGCCAGAGAGACGCAGTCGTTACGAAGTGCATCTGCCGTACACCATCGTTTTACGATTGGGGTGGGGTGGTGAAAAAGGAATGGTCTACTTCTTCGTAAGCCAGCCGATTTCGGAAAATCAATGTCGTGGCTACTGCATCATTGGCCGCAATTACGATCTGGACCAACCCGACAGCGTCTTGCAAGAGTTTGAAAAAGTGATCTTCAATCAAGATCAGCGTGTTGTGCAATCCCAGCGTCCTGAACAGGTGCCTTTTGACCTGGCTGATGAACTGCACCTGAAATTCGACGCTGTGGCCATCAACTACCGTCGCGCGATGCAGCAGCAGGGGCTGGATTATTATCATTTTATTGATGAAGCGTAACTGAAAAATGAAGAAAAAGATTGACTTACTCATTACAAATATTGGCCAGCTTATTACAGCAAACAATCCTGGTGAGCCACTTCGTGGCGCGGATATGGGACGGGTTGAGGCGTTTGAAAATACGGCCGTTGCCATCCATGATGGTCTAATCGAATCCGTGGGCACTTCCCATTGGCTGCCCGATGTGTATGAGCCAGAACAGGTGCTTGATGCGGGTGGAAATGCAGTCATTCCTGGCTTTGTTGATCCACACACCCACACTGTGTTTGGTGGTGATCGGGCGCATGAATTTGAGATGCGCATTGGTGGGGCGACCTATATGGAAATTATGGCAGCGGGGGGCGGCATCGTGAGTACGATGAAGCATACGCGTGAATCATCTGAGGATGCTTTGTTTGCTTCAGCAAAGGCGCGACTGGATGAAATGTTGGCACTGGGGTCGACAACCGTTGAGATCAAGACAGGATACGGATTAGACACCGCAACAGAATTAAAAATGCTCCGCGTCATTGAGCGTCTTGATTTGGCACACTCATGCGACATTGTGCCCACCTTTTTAGGGGCACACACATTACCTCCCGAATATAAAGAGAATGGCGATGGGTATGTTGATTTAGTAGTCAATGAGATGATCCCTGCAGTAATGGACTGGTATAAAGCATCTCACTTTTCTCAAAATAACATTCCCCTATTTATCGATGTCTTTTGTGAAGATCACGCCTTTGATGTGCCTCAAACAGAGCGCATTTTGAAAGCGGGTTTGGCAGCAGGCATGCAGGCCAAAATTCACGTGGATCAATTTAATGAGTTTGGCGGACTCGAGATGGCGCTGGAATTGGGCGCTGTGTCAGTTGATCATCTGGACGTGACGACTGAAAAAGGGATTGCCGCGATGGCTGACTCAAAGTCGGTGGCGGTACCCTTGCCTGCGGTGACGTTTAATTTGGGCATTGATCAATACGCTAATGTTCGGGGAATGCTGGATGGGGGAACGGCCGTTGCGCTAGCCACCGATCTCAACCCAGGCTCAGCACC
>JANQSK010000296.1 GCA_028284105.1 Anaerolineae bacterium | reverse complement strand
TCTACGATGCTAAGCAAGCTGAAAAATAGGGAAGGCAGCCGGAGCCAATATTCTGAAATGCCGAGCTGCACCCATCCATGTAGAAAGTAGGTGTAAAGCGGTGGATCGTGGATGGCGCTGGCAATGTTCTGGGAAATTTGACCAAAGGGAATGACTGCCATCCAATATTCAATTGATTCATCAAACCAAAGCGCACGGCTATTGAGGCCCCATGCTCTTAAAGCAGTGGCCAGCAAAAGAATTGCTGTGATGCGAATTCTGGTTTGATGCTTCTGGGTCATTAGGCTGCTTTAGCGTTTTGAATAAACTGGCGTACTTTTTGATGATCTTTTTTGCCAGGAGAGGCTTCTACACCACTTGCCACATCAACACAAAACGGCCGTATTTGAGAAACGGCCGTTGCTACATTGTCAGGTGTTAAGCCGCCAGCAAGCATCAGTCCCGGTACTGTTTGAACGAGCTGTTGGCTAATTGCCCAATCGCTCACTTCACCACTGCCGCCATGGAGCGTCGGGTGATAGGCGTCAATCATTAAAGTAGGGACCACAATTTGCTTGGTCTCATCAAAATAGCGCTCGCTGACAACAAACCACTCGGCATCTGCTTCAGCCTCAGTGTAGCTGGTGGGCTTGATTGCTTTATAGCAACGGCCGTAAATGGGTGAGCTTTCTTCTCCCAAAAGGGAGGGCACTTCATTGCCGCTGAGCTGAGCTAAATCCAGATCAACGAAGTCGAGAACTTCAGCCATTTTTTCGGCCGTTTCATCCACAAATACACCGATTAAAGTAGGGCAATTGGGTTCCCCACGAAGATGGGACACAATGCACTGAGCCTCTTTTACATCAATTCCACGCTTGCTAGGTGGGTAGAAAATGAACCCCAAATAATCGGCGCCAGCTTCAATAGCAATCAACGCATCTTCTAAATTTGTAAGTCCGCAAATTTTAACTTTTGTCATAGCCATAAATCCTATTCAATGACATAATTCTATCGGATACTGGAAGAACTAGGTAAGCGGATAGTGGCTGCTTGAAGTTAATTTGCAAAAAGCTATCAATTCACTTCACAACCAATTTTAGATTTTGAGCAAAACTAAGAAAAAATGATTGTTTGGATAATTTTTATCATTTTATTTGTTTTATTTGGCGCTGTGTTTGTCGTAGGCTTTCTTTTGCCAAAGACATACACAAACCAAGGGAATCTCGTGCTCGCATCAAGCCCGGATGATGTTTGGAATGCCATTATGGACATGGAAAAGCTGCCTGTTTCAGGGTCTGACCAACATCATGTTCAATTGATATCTGAAGCGGATGACCCCCCAGCTTGGCTCATTGATATGGGTTCAACCCAACTTACAATACAAACGATTGAATCAGAGGAGCCGCATAAATTAGTGCGTGTGCTGGCGGATGGTGTTGTTCCCATGACGGCTCACTATGAATATCATCTTTCGCCAATGGGGAGTGGTACTGATTTAACGATTCAAGAAGAGGGATTTATTGATAACGGGACATGGCATGTGCCTATTTTTCGTATTATGGTGCGCATGATGCCTGGGGCAGGTCTCAAATTGTATTGCCAACAGCTGGTCGATTATTTGGGAGAAACGGCCGTTCCCATCATCAACAAAAAGTCATGATCCAACAGCTATTAGCCATATTCTTTGATGTCATTACGCCTGTCTTTTTGCTAGTCATCATTGGGTATATTGCAGGACCCCGCTTAGGGCTTAATGCGCGGACCCTGTCGCGAGTGGCTTACTTTTTATTTGTACCGAGCTTCATTTTTAATGTCATTAGCACAGCCCGAACCGAAGCTTCATTAGCGATTCGCATGTTACTCTACATTGCTGCGGTTCATATTGGGTTGGCCGTTTTGGCATTGATTGTGGGATTGTTGTTGAAACGGCCGTCTCCGATGATCAGTGCTTATGTGTTGATCGCCGTTTTTGGAAATGTGGGCAATTTTGGACTGCCGTTGATTGAATTTCGATTTGGGACTGAGGCAATCTTGCCTGCAACGGTGTACTTTTTGGCCTTAGTAATCATTGCATTTGTTATTGGCGTGTATGCAGCCAGTTGGCAATCAGGGGGAAGCTGGCGGGCACTATTATCTGTGCTAAAAACACCAGCGATTGTAGCCGCTTTCCCAGCCATGCTCATCAACTGGACAGGATTTCCCCTTCCACTGGCAATCACACGAGTAACTGGGTTATTGGGAGACGCCATGATTCCTGTGATGTTGGTCACTTTAGGCGTTACCCTTGCCAGCAATAAAAGTTTAGAGATTAATTTTGACACGATTGTGGCATCAAGTTTGCGATTGATAGGCGGCCCCATTTTAGCGATTGCTTTGGTTAGTTTTTTTGGATTAACTGGGCTTGAACGAGGAACCGGAATTTTGCAATCCAGTATGCCTGCAGCTGTATTGGTCTCGATTATTGCATTTGAGCACGATTTGATGCCTGAATTTATTACGATGACGGTGCTTTTTTCAACCATTGCCAGTGTGATTACGCTCACAATTTTGCTAGCGATTGTCTGATATGGAACTATCTTCAAGAGTCACGACCGAATATAAAAATGCACCGCTTATTGAATATCTCGCTGGACGGTTTAAATATTTGTCGCGAGATGAATGGGTGGAGCGAATTAAAAGCGGGGCCATTACGCTTAACAAAGAATTATGTCAACCTGACTCCGTCGTTAAACAGGGAGATTGGGTCACATATAATGCGCCGGATAGGAGTCCTCCACGTCGAGATTATACTATTCTATTTGAAGATGATTATCTGCTTGGGGTTGATAAAGCCCCTCACTTACTCGTTCATGCCAGTGGCCCCTATATTCAAGAAAACCTCATTTATCAACTCCGAACGTGGAATGAGCCTCCGCTACCTGACACTCATCTGATCAACCGATTGGATCGAGAGACTTCTGGCGTCATCCTGATTGCGAAGGGCAAGCCAATGTTGAGGATTATGAGCCAGCAGTTTGCAGAAACGGCCGTTCAGAAAACCTACCTCGCGCTTGTTGATGGCGTTATGAAAAAATCGAATGGGGTGATAGAAAGAGGCATTCTACAGTTGCCAAAGGATGATGGGCCTCCTAAATATGTGGTTAGTGATGCACCCGAGGCCAAAGCTGCCACGACCCATTTCGTACTTGTTGAAATAATCGGTGAGACTTACTCTTTAGTCCGTTTATTTCCAAAGACTGGTCGTACGCATCAATTGCGAGTCCACATGGCTTCAATAGGTCATCCTATTGTGGGCGACAAGGTTTACGGCCGTTCTTCAAATATTGATCGTCAATTGCTTCATTGTCATAGCAATACCTTTGTTCATCCCAAAACAGAAAAGAAGATGACAATCGCAGCCCCAATTCCAGCTGATATGCAGGCAGTCATCGATGAGGCACGCAGTGGTTGAGGGAAATAGGCAAGCTAAGATTGTCGGGGAGTCGCCATTTAATCAATCAGAAACGAAACAAGCTACTCAGACCCATGCTGTCGTGATTGGTGCTTCCTTAACAGGATTGATGACTGCTCGGGTGTTGTCAGATTATGTGAGCCACGTCACGCTGATTGAGCGTGATGCGTTGCCCAGCACCCCTGATGCTCGGAATGGGGTGCCCCAATCCCATCAATATCACGGCTTGATGGCGAAGGGATATCAAATTATGCAGTCGCTATACCCTCAATTAGAGGCAGAGTTGATTGCTGATGGCATACCGATGCCCGATTCCCTAAGCGACTTTGTCGTGTTTGCTCCTAATGGTGCGGGCTATTTGCCCCGCTATCAATCCAATATTTTTGTGCCTACCTGTAGCCGTCATCGGTTAGAGTGGCATATTCGGCGCTTAACGCTGGCGATTCCCAATATTACGGCCGTTCCGCACACTGAAGTCGTGTCACTCATTCCAGCGCAAGACCAAAAAGCAGTCGCTGGAGTCACCATTCGGTATCGGCAGCAGGCAGTAAAATCGGGTATCGAACAGCTTGCTGCTGATTGGGTATGTGACTGCTCTGGTCGGCATTCCAAGATTGAACAGTGGCTCACCCAACTTAACTGGGCCTTGCCCCCGGTTGAATTACAAGAAACGGCCGTTCGCTATAGCACGCGACTCTTCCATATGCCTGAGAATTGGCACACAATAGATTCAAACAACTGGTCAGGCTTATTAGTAACCATGCAATATCCGCAAAACCCCCGATTTGGTGGGCTGCGGCAAATTGAAGATGGATTGTGGCAAGTTGCTCTAGCAGGCTTAAATGGACATGTCCCTCCTGATGATGATAGCGGCTTCTTAGCCTATGCCAATGCGCTGGCTAGTCCGATTATTTTTGAAGCGATTCAAAACGCGAAACCGGCGACACCCATTCATGCTTACTTTAATAAGAAAATTCATCGGCGTGCCATTGATAAAAGTCGAGGCTTCCCTGAAAACCTGTTGGTCTTGGGGGATGCAAACACCTGCTACAATCCGCTTTATGGGCAGGGGATGACAAGCTCAGCAGTGATGGTGAATGCTCTTCATCAGGTGCTTATTGAACAACATGGACGTTTGCACTCTAGTGTGGTGGGAGCAGCATCAGCGAAGACAATCCGCATACACATTCCATCGAAAACGGTACACAAAAAGATTGCGCGAGCGACAAATAATCTGTGGCGACAGGCCAATCAGCTAGATTCACTTTGGGCCAATCCAAACCCTGAGGCGTGGACAATAAAACAGCGCTTGATGAATAAGATCAGTCGTGAAAGTTTGCCGTTGCTTGCTGAAGACGAAGCCCTTTTTATTCGAGGGACTGAGGTGCGGCACATGTTGCGCCCCGTTTGGCAAGGGGTCAACGGCCGTTTTCTATTTAAATTGCTGATTAAATTGATGCAGAATAGCCGAGACTAAAATACTTTTTCTGGAGCAGCCTGAGCGTCTAAAAGATCGTTCACAACGGTCGTTTCTATCACAGCCCCAATCTCTTCAAATTTCTGCTTTGCCATCAAAAGGTTTTGCTTTTGGCTGTCTGCGGATTGGGAAAGATATTGAGCTATCTTTAGGTGAACGAGTCCTTGATCAAAGCGCATCGCTTTTTTGTCTGCCACTTGGATTGCTTTTTTCCAAAGCTTTTCCGCTTTACGGTGCTTGCCTTGAAGGATGGCGTATTGGCCTTGAAGAATAAGTGAGCGGGCTAGCCCAATGGGATGATGCCGCGCAAATCGTGCCATATCTTGAAGAGCCTTTTCGACCTTGGCTTGAACGGCCGTATTTGAACGATCGTCAGCAAATTTCGTTAGGTGCAAATTTGCAATCGCAGAAAACGCAGGAAATAAAACATAGGAAGACGGAATCTGGTCAGGAATGAGTGATGCGGCTCGCTCTATTTCGGTCTCTGCTTCAGTGAGCTTGCCTTGATATAAATAAGCCGTACCAAGCATGCCGATCGTTTCAGCTTCGTGGACGTAATCTTCAGGTACTTCTTCAAACACTGTTAAAGAGCGCTCATAGTATTCAATCGCTTCTTCAATTCGGCCCATTTTAAGCAAGGAGTTGGCTTGTCCGGTGATGCCCCAGGCCACATGCTCTTTATTTCCGCTGTCCTTTCCTAAGGTTTCTAATTCTTGGGATACGCTCAAGGCCTCTTCGTATTTATCTTGAGCATGCAATACATTGAGCAATGTGGCAACGGTGTCTCCCATGGTCCGTTTATCAAGGAGGCGTTTGCTGAGAGCCACACCCTCTTTGAGGCGATTTTCAATATTTTCCCATTGGTCCACCCCTATGCTAAAGACGCTTGTGGAAAGAAGTGCCCAAGCTAAAGCAGGTAAATCGTTGAGACGACGTGCGATTTCACGGGCTTGGCGACCATAATCCATCCCAAAGCGATGCAACCCCATAATCATAAAAATGCCACAAACGCTAGCATACCCACGGGAAAGCTCAGACGTCGCTTCATTCGCTTTCTTGGCCAAAATGAATCGATGAAGGGCAGTGTACATCGCTTGCTGTGTTTCACCCGAAAAGTAATACACTAAGCCCAAGGGTTCGTACGTATGGGCTGCAGCCAGTCGTCGTTTACTCATTTCAGCGGTTGGTTTTCGGAATAAGAAGCGCAACTTTTCAGGAATAGTGACAAGCCATAAATAGTTTCCAAACTGCATCAACAAGTTGGCGATGGTTTTGCTCAAAGGAGCCTCAGGCATGGGCCAACCGAGTAGGTCAAGTGCTTTGAGAAAATATTGCCGTGATTCGATAAGCTGACCAAGGCCAAAGTGGGCATCTCCCAATAATATTTGCCATTCAGCACGACGATAATCATCTAAGACAAAGCTATCTCGATTTTTAGGTAATGTTTCAGAGAGGGCGATTGCTTGTTGAATAAAGTCAATCACCTCGCGAAAAGCCCCATTGCGGAATGCTTCTTGGCCCGCTTTTTCAAGATAAATAATCGCTTTTTCAGGAATCTCAGCCCGACTCCAATGGTGAGCAAGGAGTGGGTAGTGCGGTACTAAATCAATTTGATTGGTTTCTTCGAGCCATTCAGCGGTAATTTGGTGAAGCTGCTGACGTTGCGCAAATAGAAGCAGACTGTAAGCCACTTCTTGGATGGTGACGTGCTTGAAGATGTAGCTCATCTCAGGCTCTGGCGTTTCGAGCGACGTGATCCCTAACTGATCAAGGTGATCAAGGTAGTTGATGAGCTTGGGTTTATCGTCGTTGACTGGATGGATATCGTGCAGGGCTTGATACAAAAAGACACGTCCAATCACGCTTGCCACTTTCAAGGTCAGCTGTTGGGCTGGAGCCAAGCGGTCAATGCGACTTGTAATGACACCTTGAATGGTGTCTGGGAAATCAAGTGATTGGAAGGCTGATTGAGGGGCATCAAGACGCAAACGGCCGTTTTCAACCGTAATCATCCCCGAATCACGAAGCGCATAGGCCAACTCTTCACTAAAAAAGGGATGTCCGTCAGCACGTTCTTGAATGATTTTTGAAATGGTTTCAGGAATCGACTCCACTTGAAGCCGACGGCAGACCAATTGCATCGCTTCTTCAGGTGAAAGTGACGTCAACAAGAGATGAATGGTTTCATCATCCTCTTGGAGTCGTTGGTATTCAAGAGGCACATTCAGCTGTGTGGCACCGTTGCTTGAAGCATTGAGCAATGGCCGTGTTACAACTACAAGCATCAGCGGCGACAAAGATTTACGCACCACCTCCATTAATGCCCAAGAGGCTGAATCAAACCAGTGACCATCTTCTAAAATAATCAAGAAGGTTGAGGTTGCTCTTACTGTTTGAATAAGAGCGGAGCGGAGTAGGTCACGCGTGTTTTCCGCACGAACATCTCCAGTGAATTGGGCCGTTAACTCATTATCCGGTAAATGCAGTGGCAAAACGGCGTTGAGCAAAGGGGCGCGCTCTTTTAATGTTTCTGGCAGACGCTCGTTCACTTTTTCTAAAATGAGTGCGTCATCGTCCCCTTCTTTGATATCAAACAAACCTCTGAAAACCCCGCGCCAAGCGTGATACGGCGTGTTTTGCTCAATGGCATCTCCAGCACCAAGCAGATAAGAGACGCCGTGCTCATGGGCTTGGGCTTGCAAATCAGCGACGAGCCTGGATTTACCTATTCCGGCCTCTCCTTCGATGATAATTTGGGAAGAACGGCCGTTTAGCAGATGGTCTAAATGGGTTTCCAAAACGGCGCGCTCGTTATTGCGCCCCACCATGGTAACCATGTCTCGCCCTTTCAGCTGGGCTTCTTGCTGGACAAACCGTGCTTCTTCAACGGAGAATGCTTCTTGAGGGGCTTCGATCCCTTTGAATTGAATCATGCCTTGGCTACTGTACGTAAAGCGAACGGCCGTTTTCATGACAGCTTCACTGACCAAAACCATGCCTGGTTCCGCTTTGCTCATCAAACGAGCCGCCATGTTGACCTGATCTCCTAACCCAGAATAGGTTCTGCGATTAAAACTGCCATAGGCTCCGACATACATCGGACCCTGGCTAATGCCAATTTGCATTTCGTCAATAAAGGAAAGGGCGTCTGGTCTTTTTTGCAGTTCAAGCGCTGCTGCAACGGCGCGCGCTTCATCATTTTCATGGGCAATGGGCGCCCCAAAGAGAGCGTAAAAGTGACTTCCTTTATCTCCCATGATGACCTGAAGCAAATACCCTTCATAGTTAGCCAATACCGTTTGCACCCATTGAATATATTCATTGAGCTTCTCACCTGCTTGAGGATCTTGGTCGTAATCAATGCCGCTAAATTTGGCAAAGAGGGCAACCGCCGGACGCAGCTCGGCTAAAAAGTCCCCAAGTCCTTGGTTCAAACGTTGATAAACAGGTGGCAATAGCCAGTTTCGACTTAATTCACCTGAAATAGGCGGGATAGCTGGCCATGATTTTTGAGGTGGCATGGGCGGCGGTGTCGAAATCAAAGCGACTTTTTGTCCTGAGAGACCGGTTCGCCATTCAGTGACTTTGCGAATATTCAGGGCATTGACAATTTCCTTGCCGACCACAATTTCATCTTGCTCAACAAGCTCGCCCGCTTCGGCAACGCGGTCCATCAGTTCCCCCGCTAATACTTCGATCGTCATGATACGAGGGTGGCCCACCAATAAGCGAGAGACCTCGCCCGCAGCTATGGCGATTTTAATGCCGAATGGAATTGCCGCATTTCCAGGTGTAATAACTGCGGAAAATCGGACCATGACCTGCTGCATCGCAAAGGCTGCTGCCGTTGCCACGTTGCCTTCATCTTGGTCAAACCAGCAGGTAATGGCGTCGCCAGCAAAGCTAATGACGCTCCCCCGATATTGATGGACTTTATCAATGAGGGCGCCATAAACTTGATTGAGCTGGTCGCTCAGCATTTCAACGCCGCGATCAGCGCCTAATTCTTTGGATAATGTGGCAGTGAGGGGGGTAAAACCAGAAATGTCGGCAAACAAAACTGAACCTTTGGTTCGTTCAGGCAGCGGTTCGCCGTTTATGAGCGCATGACGGCGCTCCATAGGCACATATGCAGATAATACTTCACTTTTATTCGGCATTTTGGACTACTTCTCTAGATGTCGAGCACAACCAATCACTCTTTTGAACACACATCGCTACTATACATTACTTTAATTGCCAAAAGAGTCGCCACTTTTACAAATTCACGGTTTTTTTGTCTTTATTTTACTCTTTTTTATGTGACTTCCCTAGAGGCTTTCTGTGTACTTTTGTAGGGTCAGAGATGGCGTGTTGTGATCATTTCCAGAGGGAACCGGTACCTAAGTCCTATAAATTGTGCGGAAAAACGGCCGTTTTGTAAGCAGACACTTAAGTCCCGTTTTGCAATCTAAATATCGAGCCGTTTACAGACAACCAATACCCAAAAACCAAATAATTCCCACAGTTCAGGAGACATTCTATGAAGAAAACAATGATCCCTTTGTTCCCTGTTTCATTGAAATTGGTTACCTTCTAACCGCTTTCGACTATTCCAACCCACCTACTGACGAGACCCCACACCAACGGCCAATCTTTCCAAAGGCTAGTGACGATTCATGCACTAGCCTTTTTTCTTGAAATGATCCAAGGTTCATTTTTGGGTTAACCACCTGCGTTAAAAAGATGATCAAGCTTCAAAAATAGAGTCAACATGATTCAACTTTGAAATTAACGCCGAGGCTTGTTTCTCATTATCCTAATTTAGATAATCCTGCTTATCTTAAATTAAATTTTTCAACTACAAGTGGATAGTTGATGATAAACAGGAGAGAAAAATGAAGTTTCGTTATATTGCAGGGTTGATAGCTGTTGCATCACTTTTGCTTGCAGCCTGTGCCTCACCTGAGGCAGTTGAAGTGACACGTGTGGTCACTGAAGAAGTAGAAGTAACTCGTGTTGTAGAATCTGAAGATTCAGGAAGCTTGGTCATTTATTCTGGACGATCTGAAAGCTTGGTTCAACCGATTATTGACCAATTTGAAGCGGCAACAGGCATTGATGTTGAGGTTCGTTATGGCAGCACCTCTGAAATGGCCGGTGTCCTTTTAGAAGAGGGTGAAAATAGCCCGGCTGATCTTTTCTACGCACAAGACCCCGGTGGTTTAGGAGCCGTTGCCAATGCAGGTTTATTGTCACAGCTTGACGAATCTGTTTTGTCACTTGTTCCTTCACGCTTTGCATCTGGTGATGGCTATTGGGTGGGTATTTCTGGACGTGCTCGCGTTGTGGTATACAACACTGATGCAATCACTGATCCTGCTACACAGCTTCCAGATGATTTGATGGGTTTTACTGATCCAGAATGGAACGGCCGTATTGGTTGGGCACCAACAAATGGCTCTTTCCAAGCAATGGTGACCGCGCTTCGTGCCGTTTGGGGTGAAGATCAAACTCGCGAATGGTTAGAAGGGATTCAAGCAAACAATCCAATTGTTTATCCTAAAAATACACCCACTGTTGAAGCGGTGGGTAACGGGGAAGTGGAAGTTGGCTTTGTGAACCATTACTATCTTTATCGTTTTCTCACATCACAA
>JANQSK010000263.1 GCA_028284105.1 Anaerolineae bacterium | reverse complement strand
GCATAGCCACTTAAGCGCATCCAACAAATGCTGCTGAAAATATTCCCGTTGGTTAATTAGCCATGCTTCCCATGTGTCGCTTGGGAAGTTAAGCCCAGCCAGTAGTTCTCCACGCACAAGCTGTGTCGCTTCTTCAAGTCGGGCCAAACAGGTAGGGCAACCGGCCAGCTGTCTGTGCGAATGAGTTTCAACAATCTTGAGGTTTTGTTCAAATTGAATGAGGTCAATTGTGATGTCATCACCGCTACGGATCGCAATCTGTTTACGGTCGATATCAAAATAGGGTGGGTTGGCGTTTTCATCACCAATGGCTTTGCGCAGTCGCGTCAGTCGGTTACGAAGATATGTGAGTGCTTCTTTGTCAGGACGATCGGGAGAGAGCAGGCCAGCCAATGTATCTCGACGTTGGGGCGTCCCTTGATGAGCAGCTAAATACGCCAATAACACCCGCAAAGCATCTGTGCGAAAAACGGCCGTTTTCTCATCAATCATGACATGCATCGGGCCGAGAAGGTTGATTTTTAGTTTAGAACTCATCACTTAAAAAGGGTTGAATTTCCTCATCAAACTTAGCGTACCCAAACCTGTTTTTTATGGGTGCGTTGTGGGTGCGAAGTCTTTCTATCTTGTGTTCATCAGAGCGGTTTACAGGGAACCGCACGAACGAAAAAGTATAGGAGACTTATCATGAACCGTATTAAAAATTTGAAATCAGTAGTATTCGTAAACCTCGTATTGTTACTTATCGCTCTCCAACCAGCAATTACTTTCGCATGTGACGCAGGTCAGAATGGTCACTGTGGAGGTTAAATTTAAAATACCTTACTAAAAAGAGGCTGCTTAATGAGCAGCCTCTTTTTTATTTCTTTAATAGTGCCTCAATAGCTTTCGCTTGTTTAATCAAAGCTTTGTCTTGGATTTTTGAGGTTAAAAGTTTAGCCTCTGAAAGATAGGCTTGTGCTTTTGCAGAATCTTGTTCTGCAAGAAGCTCTGCTAAATGAAGGAGAACTTGAAACTCATTGCTTTTTTGAGTATTTATTCTACTTAAATCTAATGCTCTTTCCAATAAGTAGTAAGCTTCTTGGCGGTCACCCATCTTTTGTTTGGTTTTTGATAAATGAACCAAGCCTAAAAGAATAGTTGTTTTCTCATTCAAAGATTCTGCTAAAAGTAGACCTTCCTCTAAATTTTTCTGTGAGGAGTCTAATTCCTCAAGAAAATAAAAGTTCCGTCCTAAGTTGATTAGCATGCCTGCCAGCATTTGAAGATTGCCGATTTCTTTTGCTAATTTTAATCCGAGTGTTAAATAATAAATAGCACCGTCATAATCTTCTTGTTCGGTTGAAAGTAAACTCAAGTTGTTTATTAAATGAGTTTTTCGGAAACGATCCCCTAATTGGTCACAATATTTTAAAGCTTCTTCAAGAATGACAATGGCATCATCTACGTTGCCTAAGCCATTTTGAATAAGGCTCATACTGTTAAGACTGCCAACCAATGCTTGAACATTCTCAAGATTTTGCCATATCAAACAAGCCTTTTGAATATGTTCAAGCCCCTGTTGAAGGGTGCCTTGAATGTGATGAACAATAGCAAGTTGATGATGACACCATCCAGAAACTGTTGAATAATTTTGCGACTCTGCATCGTCGAGTGTTTGATAAAGCTTATATGCTGCTTTTTCACTTTCTCCTATTCGCCACAAGGATTCACTCCACCAAACATTAGCCATGCCTATAGCCCATGAATCTTTTGATTGTTCAGCAAATTGAATTGTTTTTTGAGCAGTTTTAATAGCAGCCTTATAAAGACCTAAACGATTCTGGAACCTTGTTTGTTCTAAACTGGCTTTTGCTGTCAATCCTAGCGCTTCATCCCAAGATATGGCAGCCTGCACGGTAGCCTGCATTACCTCACTTCCCTCAAAAGCCAAGCCACGTAGCTGATAATAGATGGATAGTGAGGTCAATCCGTCTGACAGTTCATTCAGACATTCATGATCAATGCCAAATTGCCAAGCCAATCGAATATTTTCGATGTCCGGTTCTAGAACATTTATTGACTCTTGTGGCTTATCTTTTTGTAAAGATTCTGTGTGTGAAGCTAGCACACCTAGGTAATACTCAGCATGCTTTTGTGGGGTGGTGTCTTTGAATGGGCGATGCTCTTCTGCGTAGGCGCGAATAATGGCGTGAAGTCGATACCGTTTAGTGGCCCTACTGTATGTAAGCAATGATTTCTCAGCGAGGGCAGCCAAGTGAGGTGATGATGTATCGGCGATTTGGGAAACGGCCGTTTTGTCAAAGCTACCTCGGAAATAGGCTAGTCGCGCCAGACGCTGTTGAAGCGCAGGTGATAATGTTTGCCAAGACATATCAAAAACAGTGTACATGCCCCGATGCCGATCCGGTACGTCATCAAGTGTCGCTTTGAGGGCATCAAATCCATCGGTCAGTCGTTCAGCAATCTCTTGACAGGTGTCATATCGGGTCAAAGCTGCAGCCAGCTCAATGGCTAGGGGTAACCCTTCAACAATCCGGCAAATAGAGCGAACAGCAATGAGTTCTTCGTGTTCGAGCTCGTCCCATTGCTGCTGGGATCGTCTTGCGATAAATAGGGAAACAGCCGTTGATGGCTCATCTTCACGTCCATTAGAAGGATATGTGAGACCCCCAAGCCTCACAGCCCATTCAGATTTCAACCGTAAGGCTTCCCTCGATGTAACAATCATTTGGACCCCATCACAACGCTGTACGATATCAAGCACCAATTGCTTGCCTGGAAGGACGTGTTCGAAGTTGTCTAAAATGAGGAGCATCTTGCTATGTTGAAGATGGTTGAGAACTTGCTCAATGGGTGTGTCAGCTCCTGTTAAGCGAAGATCCAAAGCAATTGCAATCTCGACTGCAATTGTTTCAGCCAAATCATCATCTTCAGGGTCAAGGTTGTCTAGCTCAATGAACCAAACCCCATCCCGATATTGATCGACACGGCTTCGGGCAATGGTTGTGGCAAGCCGGGTTTTACCGGCACCTCCTGGTCCAATCAAGCTCACAAGATGACACCACGGTTGGTCCAAGCGCGTATGAATTTCTTCAATCTCTTCAAAACGGCCAATGAACTGATCGTATTCAGGCTGTAAATTATGCCGAATGGTGGGCTTTAGGTTTCGAACAGGAGCAGTTGTACGTTCCGGCTGAATTTGCTGAATCATGTTCGAGAGATTTTCAGGGGGCTCAATTCCTAATTCAGCTTGTAATAAGTCAGTGAAGTTAACGTACTCCGATAATGCTTCACGCGTTTGATCGGTCTCAACTAAAAGTTGAATGCGTAACGTTTGTGCAGATTCATCTAATCGGTCAACACTGAGCCAATTGTTGGCAATTTCCAAACCATAATCATGGTCTCCTGTTTGCAATGCGTATTGACTGAGCTTGCTATATCCTGAAATAACTTCCCGCCGAAGTGCTTCACGGGTTTGCGTGACCCATTCATTAAACTGAGCTGCTTTTGCAACATGGAAGTTGGTTAAAAATTCACCTCGATAGGACGCAAGGGCGTTTTGAAGCGTCGTGGCTTTTTCGGCCGTGTTGACATCGCCTAAATTTTTTAACGTTTGGAATAATTGGGAGGAATCAACATGTGAGATTTTATCAGGTGCTAACCCAACTGTTTGGCGCGTGACGATAAGGCATTCTCCGCTGACTTGTTTTTTGAGCCGAGCCAAGGCGGTTCTTAAATTAGTTAAGGATTGTTTCGTGGTGCTGCTTTCCCAAAGCAGTGTGGCTAGATATTCACGTGAATGGGCTTGTTGGGTATGAGCTAGAAAAATGAGAAGCGCGGCCTCTTTTTGGCTGCGAAATTGAGAGAGCGGCGTATTGTTGAAGGATATGGTTGCTTGGTTGAGTAATTCAAATGACAGCATTGTGGGAAATCCATCGTCCAAATTTAGAACAATTAGGCTTATAATCCCTTTTGTTCTTAAGCAATATTATATCCAAAAGTACTATGCAATTGCTAAACATTATTTTTTTGTACTCTGTGAATATTCTCCCCCAAAATGTCATGTTAAGCAGACAATGACACCTAATGGTGGTTAAATAATAAGCGGAGGCATTTTCATATAATAATATTTGTTGCAAGCAATTATCATTTCTGTTTCAATAATTCCTATCTCGTGACAAAAGAGGCTATGTGCAACAAAACTATTACGTGTATATCCTGACTAACAAATCAGGGACTTTATACATTGGTATCACCAATAATCTCAAACGACGTATGTATGAACATCGTGAAAAACGAAATCAAGGATTCAGTTCAAAATACAATATCGACAAGCTGGTTTTCTTTGAACATTTCAACCCTACTGATGCAATTCATCGTGAAAAGCAGTTGAAGAAATGGGGTAGAAGAAAGAAGATTGCTTTGATTATGGAAGAAAACCCCGACTGGCGAGATTTAAGTCTCTCGTGGGATTATGAAGATTGAGTACACTCATGTCTCCTAATCTTTATGAACAAAAATTTTAGCCGCTTCATTTAAATAGAAGCTCGAGTGAATTGCTGATGTGTTTTACATTGAGATGTCTCGCTGGTTTTATTGCCTATTCTTTCTTAATTATACTCGCTCGACATGACCATCAATCCAATAGTCATGTCGAGCGGAGTAAGCAAGCTAGAGGGGTGCTCGAATATATAGTCGAGACATCTCCCTAAATACGAGCTAGGCCAAACCTCATGTCACTCCTGCGAAGGCAGGAGTATACTCAACCCAAATAAAAATTATCAGATCAAATCAATGGCCTATCGCCATGCTTCATGAATCCAGCCATTTGTATCATAATCCCCCAAAGCTTGATCCACTAGCCCTTTATAATTCCCAACATCTCCACGCAATGTCGCCCATCGAAGTGCAACTAACCTTTGCTGATCTTTATTCCCCGCATAATTGCGTTCATACAGGCCATGGCGTCCAGCAAACTCAGAATATAATGCATCCCAAACTAAATTAAACAGCTTAACACGATCACGACCTTCTAGATTTGTCCCTTGGTAATAAGTGTCAATCACATGAGACAATTCAGGTACTTGCATATCGCGCACGCTAGAAATTGTAAAGCTTGGCGCCCCTGCCAACACTGTCTCAAACGTATTACGCACCTGCGTCCAGGCATTAGTGGTGTAGATGCGACAAGCAGCGGCCGTTTGCAGTCGTGGTACAACAGAAGCACCAATACTTGGCTCTGGATCGCTCACCATAGCCGTTGTCATGGCCCAAATAGTATCTCGCATAGCGATGAGCTCTCCGATTGCCGCCTGTACGCCTCGGAAATTATTGGTTCCTGACGCTTCGGTCCCTTTAACCATTAAACCAATACAAAACTCCAGTTTGATGCACAATCGCACCGCTGCTTGAAGGTTGTATCGATTAAAAAATCCAGAATCAGCTTGGAATTGCTTTACCTTGTCAATATCGCGATAAATCAACACATTTTCCCAAGGAACAAAGCAGTTTTCAAACACCATAACGGCATCATTTTCATCAAAGCGGCTGGCGAGTGGAGCATCAAATGGGCTATTGGCTTTAAGCTCGTAAGAGGGGCGACTAATCACCTTAAGACCAGGTGCATTCATGTCCACAATAAAAACTAAGGCTAAGTCTTCATCTCGATTTTTTTCCATCACAGATGCCACACCGCCAGTAATGCCTACAAATGTTGCGTGAGTCAATGCCGAACCGGTTGCTACCATTTTGGCGCCAGATACATACATGCCCTTATCATCTGATTTGTCTAAAGATAGATAGATATCACGTGTTTCGGCGCGGCTCTTGGCTCGGTTAACGGGAGGGTCAATGAGGACGTGATTGAGATGTAGCCCCTGAGAAGAAAATTTCTTGTACCAATTAAGTGCATTATCAGCGAACTGATCGTAGAAGAAGTGCCCTTCTGCAAGCTGGGCCATAAATGCCGCTTTGTAATCCGGACTGCGTCCCATCCAGCCATAGTTAATGCGCTGCCAAATATCGATTGCTTTACGTGCGCCGTGCAAATCATCAGCAGAGTAGGCTGGTGTAAAAAAGCGGTGGGTGCGGCTTCCAAACTTATCCACAATGGTTAAGTCGTCTTGAAGCTCCGGGTCATGAAGGGCATCATATAGACGAGCCATACTTCGTGCGGCATTCCGAAAGGCTGGATGTTCAACCACATTATTAACCCGCTCGCCATCAAACCAAATCTCTCTCCCATCGTTGAGCGATTCTAAATAGGCTTGTCCTGTCATGAGTTGGTTAGAGACTTTGGCTTGTGATTGAACAGTTGTCATGATTTGCTCTCCTCTCTGCTATTCTTGGCGTTATTGTTTGTGGGGAATTTATTGGGTTAGTTTATTAAGTAGTTTTATTAAAGTGTCACTTTCTTCTTGCGAGAGTCCCGCTTCTTCGAAAACGGCCGTATTTCCCGCCATGTGATAATCATAAATCGTACTGCGAAGTGCTTCGCCAGCTTTTGTTAATCGGAGCTGATGACGACGCCTATCAGAGGGTGAGGGTTCTCGCAACAGGAGACCCCGTGCGGTGAGGCGATCTAAAATTTTGACAATATAGGGGCCCTTCATACCTGCTCTACGCGCAATATCAATTTGAGAAGCGGTCGGATTATTAGCAATTAATTCCAAAATGAGCCCTTCTCTCGTATTGAGATCAATTTTAGTGAAGTGAGTCATCGCTAAATCGGTCGTCTTTAAAAAAAGGAGATAGGCTAAATAACCAGCAATTTCTCGGGTGTAGCTGTAGTCAAATGTTTCTGTTGGGGGCGTTGCTGTATTATCCATATTAGTTTTGTCTTGAACTATATTTTTTTGAATAATTTATTTTTGAATATAGCATGCAAAAAAATATTCGTCAATCTATTCGGTAGAACGGGGTTTTTGATGATTTGAAACTAAGTGAAGTGGGGTAAAAGATAAGAGGCAAAGCGTATTAATGCTTTGCCTCTTGTGAAAGGTCATTAGTCAAGAAAGCCTAAACCAGCAGGGCGACCGCCTGCAGCAGATTGCCTTTCTGAAGCCATAGCCACGCGATGCCAATAAGGCAAAACGATGGTTTTATGGTCAGAGTGACGGACTTTGCCGCGTGCATAGACATTTGGATTCAAGCGCATAACACGCCAGTTCCAGCTTTTCGCTTTGGGATTGCGTAAAAGTAATTTTTCATACTCAGCTTTCTGGATACCCATTGGTCGACGGTGGCTAACATAGACTGTTTGCCCACCAGATCGATAAAGCTCTTCTATCATGTGCGTTTTGCCAAAGGGTCGACGAAGAGGCTCATTACGTAAGATGGCTTCAGGGATTGTTGGCGTAAAGCGAGGCTCAGGAATGAAGAACCATTCTCCTTGCCGAACAAATCCAGCGTTACGCCGTTTGTGCCAATTTTTCTGACGAACACCAT
>JANQSK010000883.1 GCA_028284105.1 Anaerolineae bacterium | reverse complement strand
CCCATCGGTATCCACTTTTATAAATTCCCAGAGCAATTTAGCGCACCACTTAACCGGGTCACCATTCTTGGTCCCTGGCTTGAGGCTGAATCTGCCCGTACAGGATTATCCCAGTTAGAAATTGTAGGTAACCAGATGTGGCTCAGCTTGCTAGGGTTCACTTATCAACCCCTCCGTCTTTTTTATGAGCCAGGGGTTCCTTTGCTTTTGACGGGGGCGGCAACATTATTTTTAATTGGTTTTGTTTGGGGAATCATCAATTTTGACTTTCGCTTCTTACTCTTGATGCTGCCTCTTCTGGCGACAGTGATTTCTAATGGGTTAAGCCAAAGCCCCCCTGCGTCGCAGCGATTTATTTTGGCAACGCCTATGGTTGCCACATTTGTCGCTATTCCTTTGGGGTTTATGGCCAATCGTTTTGTTGATTTTTGGCCGAGCCGACGCTGGATCGCTTATGTTCTGACTGGCCTTATGATGGTTGCCATTGGTTATCAAGATATTCAATTTTACTTTTTCCAAGCGCCACAAAGATATATTTTTGGGGGTGTGAACACGCTTATTGCCACAGAAGTGGCAGACTATTTGCAAGATGCTGATGTCGAGAATGAACGTGTTTACTTTTTTGGGTGGCCACGCATGGGTTACTTTAGTCTTTCAACTATACCGTACCTTGCGCCTGACGTGGTGGCAGTGGATGTCAACGATCCATTGAGTGATGCTCCCTTTTGGGATTTACCACAAGTGACCCATTTCATGTTTTTGCCAGAGCGGATGAATGATCTTCGCTTTGTTGAGATGGCTTATCCCAATGGGGAGTATATTCAGATTTTTGATGATGATGTGTTGTTATTCGTCATCTACAAAGTGGTTACCGAATAACAGCTATTTTTTCATTTCTGGCTTGAAGTGCAAATCCGTTCCAAACATCATACTGCTCTTTGCGGTCCATGAGCCATTTCCCTCAGTATTTGCGACATGATCAAAGTACCCCTGGATACGACTATCAAGCAGATCGATTTGGTGAAGCAGAATCGCTTCTAATGTTTTCGGAACGACGGGTGATCCCCATTCTTGAGTGCCGTGATGGGATGCAATGAGATGGGTCAGATGACGTAGCTCTTCTTCTGAGATGTTGCCAAGCTCTTGTGCTGCTTTTTCAACGATGATGATGCCTCGTGTGATGTGCCCAATTAAACGGCCGTCTTCAGAAAAGCCAAAACCATCACTAATGTTGTATTCAATCGCTTTCCCCATATCATGTAATAGAGCGCCACTGATGAGAAGGTCTTTGTTGACATAAGGGTAGTGACTTGCTAGGAACTTTGCGACCTTCGCCATGCTTAATGAATGTTCGATAACACCTCCGATATAAGCATGGTGCATGCCCCGAGCAGCTGGTGCGTTTGCGTAAAGCGGCAAAAAGTCATCATTGAGAAGAATATGGCCAACAAGCGTTTGCCATGGAGCAGATAGATCCGCAATAACTTCCCGAAGTTCCACAATCATATCTTCGCGTGAGCGTTGACTCGTTGGTAAGAAGTCTGCCATGTCAGGATCATTTGAGAAATTGAAATCAGTCACATTGATTTGTAATGAATCCTTGTAATTAGAGACGCGCCCTGTTACAAGCATGATTTGCCCAACATTGGCTTGCTTTTCGATATAGTCAGGTACATCCCAAAAGATGAAGGCCACTTGCCCCGTTTTGTCCCGTAGTGAACCTAATAGAAAGGCTCTACCATCTTTTGTTTTACGACGATTAATATCTTGGATCATGAACGGCTCATTGAGTAAATCGTCACCGTTTACAAGTGAAGATGCAAAAATTGATTTCACGAAAATCCTTTTGTTTGTCCTATCTGTTGAAAAGGTTAGGTAGTAGGTTTTTATTTATGTTAATATATTATGTAATGTTGTTGCGTTGCAACAGTCTCTGAATAAATTAAATTTAAAATGATGAACGATTGTAATGAGATTTGTATTTTCTGTCTACTCACAAACGTCCTTGTATAATGAGTTTTATAAAAAGAGCGATTTGTGAAACGATTAAATTATCATGGATGTGTTATAGGAAAAATAAAAAAAGAGATTGTTTCACGTGAAACAATCTCTTTCTAATTGATGAGTTGAAAAAATTTAACTGCTTGATGAATTGCCGTTTAGATTGTACTTTTTGATGATTGCTTTGAGGTACTGATTTTTTTGAGTTGATTCATATAAAGCTAGCGAGGCTTCATCAATATCAAACAGTTCAGGTAGTTCAATAATTTCAGCTAAGTAAGCTTTATCGCAAAGAATGACTGCTTCTTTCCAAGGATTTTCTTTTGTTAAATTGACCTGCAATGTAGCTGATGAAAGTGACTTGCTTTTTTGTGTAACGACAACCCCCGATTTTCTGGCAATCAATAAAGTGTCATTAATTAAGTTTTTTGAAATTTCAACATTTTCGTTTTTATATTGAATGGAAAGTTTTTCTGTGATTTCTTTCCAACGTACTGAAGGACTTTTGTAGCACAGTTTTAAAATGTCTTTGAGGATTTTTAATCGCTGAGTTGCGGGTACGATGCGTAAGCGTTTCTTTTTTAATTCAGATCGATACCGTTGATGTAATTGACGGCCGTTTTCTTGATCAGGTGTGGGTGTCACTTCGGGAATATCATCTGTTGACGATGGGCGGCTTACAAATGTCGTGGTGCCATCTTGCACAACTGAAACGTGTTTGGGATAGCGCTCAAGAAATTTTCTGAAGCTACCATTTCCATAAGGTGAATCAACAAAACCGCCACGACTTAATTCATCCATGTGCTGTTTCAAGACACTTGCTCTTACTTTTGTATCCTCATTTTCTAATAATTTGTCCAAAGCAAGAACTAGCAAATCTTCAATATCCAATTCAGTTAAAACTGGGGTTGGTAAGAAGTCTTCATAAAAAATGTATTGATCACATTGGGATAAAAGATTCTGACTGGTGGTGTGTTTGACGCCAATACCGATGACATATTTGCCTCGCTTGCGAAGCGTTTGAACCATCGGCGTAAAATCACGATCACCTGTGACAAATACGTAAGTTTGAAAATTGTGCCCATCTAGCAATGTTTCCATCGCTTCCACAACAATTTTCATATCGGCTAAATTCTTTGAAAAGTTGTTCATACGAACAACAGGTTGAAAATCAAAGCCGATTTCGGTCATTGTTTTGAGATAGGCCTGACCTTGTCGATTGTCACCATAAGCGCGTAAAAGCACAATACGGCCGTTTGTTTCAGTCTGAACTTTTTCAACTAAGAGATGTAAATCAACAGCGAGGTTTGCTTTTTGGGCTCCGATGACTAAATTGTCTAGATCAAGGAATATGGCTACATCATTTGTCATGAACGTCATCCTTAACCTGTTGTTGCTCTCGAGACATTTAGATTTCCTGTAGTTTGATAGACGGGGGATAGTCTATTCTTATTCTACTCAAAAGTGGAAGATGGGCAATGTGTTTCCCGTGAAACAATGATGGGGTATTGCCATTTTTCTTTTCCATGTTACCATAATGTTAGACTAACAATATGTCAACTCTTTTCTTGCACTGTAGCCAACTGCCTTTGGAGGTATGAGATGAATCGAAATTGGATCTGGGGGAATAAACCTTGGCAAGCTTTTAAAGCGTTTGCAATCCTGTTTTCATTTTTTATGAACTTTATATTGCTGTTAGTGATTTTGTCTATTGCCCCATTAACTTTGCCAATTGTGAATGATATCGTTAAACCAATTGTCGGTGGGTTAAATGAGAGCTTTGATGAAATGAGCAGTGCTACCATTACTCAAGAAATACCTGTTCGTGATACGATGCCAATCAGCTTTACTCTACCTTTATCTGCAACGACAGAGGTGTTGGTGACGGATGGTGTGCCCCTCAATATTCCTGCTACCTTTACGCTACCTGGCGGTGGTGGCCAAATAGTGGGTAGTGTTACTTTGGAATTGCCCGCCGGTTTAGCACTTCCTGTTCAGCTTGAAATGGAAGTGCCCGTTGATCAAGAAATTGATGTTGCACTAGATGTGGCCGTAGATATTCCTTTAGCAAAAACTGAACTCGGTACCCCATTTATTCGCCTACAAGATTTGTTTGGTCCGCTGGATGCACAGGTCGACAGCTTGCCAGACAATAGTGATGAGCTGATTGATAGGGTATTAAATGACGACGACGAAGAAGGTGAAGCCGCCCCTGAATCGACTGAATAGACTTGATAGAATGATACGAAAATTGTTTCCCGTGAAACAGTGATTTTAATATGAAGGCGGATGGATTTTGTTCATTCGCTTTTTCTTTGTTTATTGTTTCCCGTGAAACAGTGGCTGCCTTTGTCTCAAATAGATCCACACGTTTATAATACGACCTATGAAAGAAACACCTCCCGTATGCGATTACGAAGGCTCTGATTACCGAACCCGATTTTGGGAAGGCCAGGGTCGAACTTATGAAGATCAAGTTGAGCGTGTGGCGCTCAATCGTTTGATGCCACCAACTGGCCGGACGCTTATAGAAATTGGCGCAGGTTTTGGTCGCTTGGCTGATGAATATAAAGGGTATGATAAAGTTGTTCTATTTGATTACTCACGTTCCTTATTAAAGGAAGCCCAAGATCATTTGGGGAAAAACGGCCGTTTTATTTACGTTGCTGGCAATTGGTACAACATGCCATTTGTGGATGGTTTGTTTGAAACGATGGTCCAAATTCGGACATTGCACCATGCAGCTGATGCCCCTGCTTTGTTCAAGGAGTTAGCTCGTATTGCATTATCGGGTGGCACTTATGTACTCGAATTTGCAAACAAACGAAATCTAAAAGCGATCGGTCGTTATTGGTTGAGACAACAAGATTGGTCACCTTTTACCCACGACCCTATTGAATTTGTCAAGCTCAATTTTGATTTTCATCCGACTTGGATTCGACAGCAACTTAATCAAAATGGGTTCAAAGTTGGACCCGCATTGACAGTATCCCATTTTCGATTTGGACCCATAAAGCGAACTGTGCCAACGGGACTTTTAGTTGCTTTAGATTCGATGCTCCAAAAAACAGCGCCACTTGCACAATTGACACCCAGCGTGTTTATTCAAAGCCAACATCCACAGCATGGATTAAAAGCAAATAACGATTCATTCTTTGCATGCCCCAATTGCAAAACGCCTTTTAAACAAAACAATGATTCATTTATTGAATGTGTTGAATGCCATACAAAATGGGGCATTGATGATGGGATTTACAATTTTAAGGAACCTCTGTAGATTTGTAAAAAGGTAAGTAGTAAAAGCATTTAGTTGACATAAAATGCTATGTGATTTCGATACACCTTTAAACCGCAAAGTTTACATAATGTGCCTGACTAACCCAATAATGAAAAAATTAAAAAATACATTTCAGATATTAATATTCATGATTGCCGGACTTGGTTTAATTGGATGCGGCGAGGATGTGGCAGACATATTGCAAGGATGTCGTTTTGAGGCCAATGAGGAGTACATCGGTTCCAGCGAAATTGATTGTATTCATTCGTTCTCAGTGGGTTCACCAGCATTTCAAGTCGGTGATTTTGCTGATTCAGTAAGATTTTCTGCAGATAGCACCAAGGTATATGCTTTGTCATCTTTAGTGCAAGAGTGGGATGTCATTAGTGGAGAGGAAATAGACCCATGTCAGGAGGATGAGTGCTTCAATCACAATTTAAATCAAAACGGACGAATTCATATGGATTCAGAAGATGGTTTTATTGGGTTTAGTTATCATGGGGGAGTGTATTTGGGCAACACGGAAGCCGCCGAACTTTTGTATCAATCCACTTTATATCAGACTGGAGACTTGACCGAAGAAGCTTATCTTGACGCAGTTGACTTATTTGCATCTTACAATACCCAAACGATTCATTTTTATGATCGTCGAACGGGTCAATTTTCATTCGATTTAGATTTAGACCCTTTAGAAATTAATGATGTTATCGCCAAGCGAGATAGATATGCCGTTTCATTCTCGAATGACAATCGCGTATTCATCTTTTCAACAAATGAATCTCAAGAAGGCATTGTGCTTGACGATTTTGAGGGTCGCGTAGTTCAAATGAAATTCAGCCCAGATGCCACTTTACTGGCGACAGTTGAACAAGATGGTACGCTTTCTTTGTGGGAGATATCGAGTGGCGCACAGCTTTTTCAACAGTTTTATGAACCAGATGAATTATTCTCGGATGTGATAGGGGATGAATATGAACCCAATATTGAAATGGCTATCTCTTCTGATAACCAACTATTAGCGGCTCGAGGTGATACAGATCGAACGGTTTCCTTTTTTTCAATTAATTCGGGAGAAATTGTGGCGGAATATGAGGCGCATTCACTAGTTTATGAAATGACATTCTCACCGGACGGTGTCTATTTTGCGACTGTAAATGCCACAACAGGGCAATTTGA
>JANQSK010000255.1 GCA_028284105.1 Anaerolineae bacterium | reverse complement strand
TTCTTCAGTTGCCGTTTCAAAATACCAGCGATTACGATTCTTCAATAATATATTTTCAAAGCCAGCTTGGGTCAGAGCCTTTTGATAGCGTTTGGGAGAAGCCATCCCAAAATCTAGACCCTCTGCCTTGATATATTCTGCCATTTCTGGTGAAGGTGTTCCATCATGACTGATAAGCCAGTCTGAAGCGACGAACCATCCTCCCGGACGCAACAAGCGATAAACATCTTGGCAAAGCGTCTCTTTATCAGGAATATGAACAATTGAATCTTTGCTAAACACGATATCAATGGAGCCATCTGTCACAGGAATCGGTTTATCCGGTGAAACTTGCCGAATTTCGACGCGATCGGCTACGCCAGCTTTAACGGCCGTTTCTCGTGCATGGCGGCAAACAGGGGCTTCGACATCAATCCCAATCACTTTCGCCGCGCCATACTCTTTTGCTAACGAAGCCGTAATCCCCCCAGCCCCACACCCAATATCTAAGATTGTTTTGCCTTCAAGATCAACACCTTCAAGCAATCGACGAACCTCATCTGGACCCCCTGGTGAAAGGTAGCCGTCTCCCCACAATGCCTCTAAAAAAGTAATTAGGTGTTCATCATAAAGCACCTCATTCTCGTCCATGATCAATCCTCCAACTTCATAATCCTATCCTCGTTCACAACTGAACTCAGTTTAGCAGCGCCTATTTTGTTGAGCAATATTCCCCATTGAATCAGCGTGTTAATCTAAAAATTTTCACCGATTTTTTGGAAATACATGCACTCATTCATCATTATGGTTGAATCATTATTTTAGTTGTATTATTTTATTTTTTGAGGATAAGTCTATGAGTAAAGAATCTACACTGACAGAAATTGACATTGCCATTATTGAACGCTTACGGGTAGACGGCCGTAGACCCTATGCGGAAATCGCTGCTGAACTCAATATGGCACCATCAACTGTTCAGCAGCGCGCCAATCGACTCATTGAGCGCGGCGTTTTGAAGATACGCGGCTTAACCAATCCAACCAAGGTTGGTACCCCTGTTGTTGCTACCGTTTCTCTTACAGTCGATGGCACAGTAATCCGACAAGTGGCAAACCAAGCAGCCGAATTCCAAGAGATTAGCTATGTCGTCATTTGTGCTGGCTCTTGCGACATTCAAGTAGAAGTAGCCTGTCGGGATAACGAGCATTTATTGGATTTAGTGAGTGAGTTAGCAAGGATTGATGGCGTTAAAACAACCGAAACATTTATTTATCTTAAAATTGTCAAAAACAATTATGATTGGGGATATGAACCAACAAACAAAGTAGAGCATTAATGCTGCAATCAGGTTCAAAATTCAATGTTAATGCGTTCGAAAGTAATTTGGGGGCTTATAGCTTAGTTCAACAATCTTTTTTACTCTTCCGGTTTTTTCTATCTCAAAATCATCCACCAAAAACACTTGTCCGCCTTCAAATAGGAGAGAGTAAAACGAATTGGATTCTTTTAAAATGATTCGTGAGGCATCGCAACAAGTGCTGCATTCAAATGTATGTGATAGTTCAAAGGCAAGACTCTCAATTAGCTTATGAAAATCATCTGTTTCGATAAAAACAGAAAGACCATATTTTAATCCATCTTCAATAGCATCGTTTTGAACGAGGTGAAAAATGGCTGTTTTGCTCTCTAAACTTTCCCAATTCTCAACACTTTTACACGTTACCAAAAGCTCGTTATTTGGGAAGAACGGTACAAGAAAAGACGCCAACTTGTTGGGCCCAATCTTTTTACTCATTGAAATATCCATTCTTGTTGAAGTAAACCTGTTATTACTTTCCGTGCTTCGCAGCTTCAATTCGAATGAACTCAGGCAAATAATCTGGGGTACATCCTCTCGGAACCGGATCGTCTTTGTATAGACCCAATCTTTCCCCTAAATCGATACATTGTGTGCGATAATTTGGTTCATGAATACCGATTTGAGCAGCTGAAAAATTCATCGCCCATTGCACTTCAGGCTCCGCTTTTTCCATATTCATTTCCAAAGAAGCCATGAGGTCTTGTGTATTATCTGGTGGCGTTTGACCAGTCCAGCGCAAGCGGGCTTGATGATACCAAAATAGCCGCTGCAGGATTGGCGCAGGATGATGTTCCCAAGATTCGAGCAGCGTTTTCGTTTTTTTCGATTTCATCAGTTGGTTTGCTAAAAGCCAATCTGCAATGAGGTTTCGCTGGTCATACTCATTTTGATTCAAATCTTCAGCGAGTTGGTCCATCACCTCTTGGGTCAGGAGCATTTTATCCATTATGAGCACGGAGAGAAGGCGTGGAAAATATTCGGCCGTTGACCAGAGCTCCATCGCTAACTCATGATCTTTTTTTATTTCTTTTGCCATTTTTTTGAGGTCACCAAACTTTGGGGTGCCTTCACTAATTTTTGAATAAATCGTTTGTGCTTTTGGTGAGAGAGCCATTGTTCATTCCTTTACAAATAATGTCATCATCGACCCATTAATTTGGACTGATAATCATAATAATCCCAAAGCTCATTTTGATCAATTGATGCTGACTATCAAATGCCTAGGATTAGAAAAATAATCAAGATGATTTTTGTTATATAGAAAACAAATCAGCATTAAGCCACCGATCGAATTCATGGATAAAATAGATTATCTGCCGAGAGCTATTCAACTGGCTGATGACAACTTGGCCAAGGTTGACGACATTCAAGCCAAATGGGATACTGAATCACTCTTCAACGAATGGCACAGTAAGCCTCAGCAAACCGTCTTCAGCAGATAACGGCCGTTTAACCGAACGTTGTGTTGGTCGTTGGGTAAAACGAAAGCACAAAGGAGTTCAAAATGCCAAATCACCTCATCAAAAAGGTCGAAGCGTTTGCGCTGAAAGTGCCTGTCGAATTTGAATTACTGGGCAACAACTATCAATCCACATCGTCTATCTGCTTGGTGAAGATTGAAACGGCGGCTGGCGTTTCTGGTTGGGGAATGACAGGCATCACACAAGCAACCGTCATTGAACGTATTATCAATAATGTTGCCAAGGATATTGTGCTTGGTTGCGACCCGCTTGACACAGAGGCAATTTGGGAAAAACTCTATTGGACACTTTCGCCGCGTGGTCAAACCGGCTACGCTAGCCACGCCATCGCCGCTATCGATGTCGCTCTGTGGGATATCAAAGGGAAGATTTTAGGGCAACCGATCTGGAAGTTGCTTGGCGGCGCACGGGCCAAAGTGCCCGTCTACGCTACATTTGGGCTCGAAATTTTTGATCGGGAACAGTTAGCTGAGGCGGCTAAATTGTGGGTTCGCCAAGGATTCAGGCGACTAAAAATGAAGGTTGCCACTGGTGCCCTGCGTCACCGGAATTCAACGCCCATCGCGGACGTGATTAAAGAAGATGTTGCTCGTGTGCAGGCTGTGCGTGAGGCGATTGAACCAGATGTTGAGCTGTATATTGATGCAAACTGTAATTTAGATTTTTATCATGCCTCTGAGTTATGCCAGCAACTTGCCCCGTACAACATCGCTTTTTTTGAAGAACCCGTTACTCAGAACGATATCCCCCAACTGGTACAGCTAAGCCAGCAAACCTCAATAAAATTGCCCGCTGGGCAAAATGAAGGGCTTGCTTTCCGCTTCCGCGATATGCTTGTGCATCAGGCGGTCGATGTGATTCAACCCAACATCGTCATCACGGGCGGATTCACCCAATGTGCCAAAATTGCCGGTATGGCCGCTGCCTTCAACGTGCCGATATGCAACGGGGGCGCATGGCCTTTTCACAACATGCACCTACAAGCTGGCGTCTCCAATGGCTGGTTAGTTGAACAGCATTTCACCGCTATCAAATGTTGTGAAGTGATCTATCAAGATTTACCCGAACCCGAAGATGGTTTTTTGAACTTGCCAACCACCCCCGGCTTGGGGTTTGAACCAGATGAAGAT
Source organism: Anaerolineae bacterium (assembly GCA_028284105.1). GTDB lineage: Bacteria > Chloroflexota > Anaerolineae > Promineifilales > Promineifilaceae > QQUD01. Next base: position 1,344 of record JANQSK010000255.1, on the reverse strand, counting down.
AAGGTTAAATCACTCTCTATTTAAATAATTTTCAAACAGATATTTTGCCTAACCAATTGCCATTGGATCATCCAATATCAAAGGCGTCTCTGAGCTAAAAGAGCCGTATAAACCGTTGATAATGAGGGCGAAAGTCTGATCTGAAACTTCTTCTGCCGAATATGTCTTGCTACCTTGGCTCCAATGGTACCCTGCCCCAAAAATTGCCCAGCTTATGGCAGAGGCCATCACTTCAGGGGCTGTATGCGGTTTGAGCTGTTCTTTCTGCCATTGGTTGACCCACCTCAAAATAAAATGATGTATTTGGCTTTGAACCTCCTTTTCTATGAGGGGTTCAAACTGCTTGGCCGATGGGTCGCATTGATGACTATTGAACTGTCCCAAATAGTCAAAGACTGTCAAAATTAGAACTTGCAAATTATCCAAGCTAAAATCTGAATCGGGCGCCAGTTTTCTCCCCAACACCTTTTGAAAAGAGTCCCGAATGACATGATCAAGTAGCGCAAACTTATCTTCAAAATGGGCATAAAAAGTAGCACGATTAACGGTTGCTCGCTCTGCAATACTTTGCACAGTAATTGATTGAAACCCCTTTTCCTCAAGCAATTCAAGAAATGCTTGCTCCAAAAGTTGGCGTGTCCGTTTCACACGTGGGTCTAGTTTTAGTTCTTTTGGCAACATTTTCACCCCTTTGTTGTTTAAGCAACATTTTTCAAATGTTGCTGATTGAGCTTCCTTTATCCACCTACTAACATTGTAAGCAACAAACGTTGTTTTTCCAACAAATGTTGGGAACAATAAAATTCAAGAATAAGAGGATTTTAGAAATGAGTATTGCATTGTGGATTGGTCAAATCTTATTGGCCATTGTCTTTTTAATGGCTGGCGGTATGAAAACAACTCAGTCTAGAGAAAAAATAGATGAAAGCGGATTCGCTGATTTTTCTCTAGGCACAGTCCGTTTAATTGGTGTGTTGGAACTGTTAGGGGCAATTGGAATCGTATTACCTGCCTTAACCGGAATTCTTCCTTGGCTGACACCGCTTGCAGCCATTGGCTTAGCCCTCACGATGATTGGTGCGGCTATCACACATTTACGACGAAGTGAATATCCCAATATTATCGTCAATGCCGTCATTTTTGCGCTGGCTGCTTTTGTAGCCTACGGCCGTTTTGTACTGGCACCTATATAGAATTTGTTCGCCGTTCGGCCGTTTCACTTGCTTTTAAGTCAGACGCAAACCCTGTCACCTGAACAACTGGTTAAACTCAATAAAAGAAACCCGCGTCCAGCGGAAGAATCCACATCGAACGCGGGTTTCAGAGAGTCACTCCTGCTATTGC
>JANQSK010000244.1 GCA_028284105.1 Anaerolineae bacterium | reverse complement strand
TTTTGATTAGTCGCGCCATCATTGTGTATCTAATTGGTTTTGTTTACGGCCGTATAAATCCCAAAAACAACATTCCAGTGCCATTTAGGCATGTGATGTATTGGGGTGGTTTGCGTGGAGCCATCAGCTTGGCGTTGGCGTTGACCCTAACTGGGGAAAACTTTGGTTCAGATGTGGCCTTAGAAATTCGCGTCATGACATTTGGCGTCGTGCTGTTTACATTACTCGTTCAAGGGATGAGTATTGAAAAGCTCATTAAATCACTCAATCTCTCTAAAAAATTACCCCAACGCGTTGAAAATCAACGCCGCCAGGCACTTCTCTATGCAAAAAGAGCAGGTCGTTTAGAGCTTGATCGCCTTCGTGAAAATGGCTGGCTGTTTAAAGATATCTATGAATCGATGGGTCAGGTGTATGATGAAGATATTGCGAGTCAAAAAGAACACCTTCGCGATCATCTCAAAGAGTATCCAGAATTGAGCCAAGAGATGTACCTCCAGGCAAGGGAAGACGTGCTTCGAGCAGAGCGTACAGCTATTATGGATGCAGCTCGAAATGGCTTAATTGGTGAAGAAATTCAAACCGAGTTAACTATTGAATTGAACAATCGTCTACAAGCAATTGAAGTGATCAAAGAAAATCGCGGTTTAGGCTATGACGCCACACGCAGCAATGAGGAGGCGCAAAATGACGCTTGATGATGCCCTACAAAACCCGATCGTTTGTGCCACACGCGGTGGTGAAGGGAGCTTAGCTGTCCAATCTGCGGCTATTAAACGCGCAAAGGAACAGAACAAACCGCTTGTCTTTTTATTTATCACTGATCCACTTAGTATCAGTGATTACGAAGAAGGACTTTCAGAAGCCGTCGAATTGGAACTGAATTGGATGGGAGAGACGATGCTACGCATGGCACAGCGTCGTGCCGATAGCGAAGAAGTGATTTCTGAGGTGCGTGTGCGCCAAGGGGAAGTGAAGGAAGAAATCAAGCGGTTTATACTCGAGTCCCACGCAACCTTATTGCTTTTGGGAGCACCACGTGGCACAACGGCGAATGTGTTTGGTGATGATGCCGTAGAACGTTTTGCCCAATATATTAATGAAACAACGAAGGTCCAAGTCGATATTATTCGTCCTGAAATGGTTTAATTGATGGATACAATCACTGAAGCGCTCCGCATCTTCTATTTTGATTTAACCGATCAGCAACAGTCTCAAATTGTGAGTACGGCCGTTGTTGTGTTGTTAATCATCGTATTTCGCTTTATTGCGATGCGGATCGTACATCGTCGCTATCAAACAAACTCAAGGGCGCTTTATAACGGCCGTAAAACGGTCCAATACACCTCAATTGTATTAGGCGTCATTCTGATTGGGCGTATATGGTTAATTGGGGTTCAAGCGCTGCTGACCTACTTGGGTCTGGTGAGTGCAGGGATTGCGATAGCGTTACAAGACCCGATTGTCAATTTGGCGGGATGGCTGTTTATCATTTCTAGACGGCCGTTTGTGATGGGGGATCGCGTTCAAATTGAAGGCATGACAGGGGATGTGATTGATATACGGCCGTTTCAGTTCAGTATGCTAGAAGTTGGAGCGGGGCGTGTCTACTCAGAACAAAGCACAGGTCGGATCATTCATGTGCCCAATGGCGAAGTATTCCGAAATGCCGTCATCAATACCCATCAGGGGTTGCCTTATATTTGGAATGAACTCAATGTCACGGTGACGTTTGAAAGCGATTGGCGAAAAGCCAAATCCTTGCTTGTAGATATCGTTGATCGATTGGCACCAGATGTGACCCAAGCGGCTCAACAATATTTACGTCGCGTCGAAAAGCGGTTTGTTATTAACTATGACAATGTGAAGCCGGTTGTTTATACGGCCGTTGGGGATAGCGGTGTTATTTTGACGTTACGATACATGGTTGATCCACGACGCCGACGAGGCAGCGAGCAAACCCTTTGGGAAGCCACCTTGGCAGCCTTTGAGAAATATGACAATATCGACTTTGCTTATCCTACACAGCGCGAATTTATTCACCATATGGAAGGCAAGCACCTTCGGCCAAAAGATGATGAAGATGCCCCTACCATTGTGGCGAGGCCTGTTGAATGGTCTCAAAGTCGTGAGAAAAAGTAATCTATCGGTATGAGCGAACAGAAATTATTTATTTATCACCTTAAACTAGCACCCAAATATCAAAACCCAGCCAATTGGACAGAAGAAGACAATCAGATTATTGGTCAGCACGCGCAGTTTTTTGTGGAGTTAGGCCAACAAGGGGTGCTCCTTTTTGCATTGCAGGTCGCACTGAGCTGGCGCCAGATGATGAACGCCTTTTTGGTATTGCGGTGTTTAAAGCTGACTCTTTAGAGGCGGCCAAAGCGATAATGGAACGTGACCCTGCACGAATTCATGGAATTCAGTTAGGTGACATTTTGCCATTTCGGCTTCCAATTCATTTTGTAGAAAATTTCAAGTAAAGCCCACTTTAACTTTTTGATTTTTGAATTTAGGTAAAGTCATCAGTTTTATGAAAACGGGAACAAAGGTTTTGAAATAAACGAAGCAGATTTGTTTCCCTTCCCAAAATGCTGAGCCTATTTAGTAGTAGGAACGATATGGCACAAATACAGCTTAACAATGAACAACAAGCGATGCTAGATGGTAAACAAGGCGTTGCCAAACAGATGGGAATGCGATTGTTATTAGATATGGCAGCCGCTGCCAATGCGACTGAACTATTGCCCATCAAAAGCGCACACCTATCTGGGGTATCACCGCTGTCGGGTGGTTTAGGATTGCGACTGTTCTTAAAAAAACTAGCTGAAGATCCAAAAGCGACTATGGCGATTCCTACGACGCTAAATTCTGCTGGCTGTGATGAAGCGCAATTTGAAGAGATGCGTATCGTTGCCCCTGATTTTTTAGAACATAATCATGAAATTGTTGAGCTTTACACACAAATCGGCGTTCGCCCTACACAATCCTGCATTCCCTATGAGTGGGAAGGCGTTGTCGTTGACGGTGTGGCGGCATGGGCTGAATCCAATGCGATTTGTTTTGGCAATTCTTACACAGGTTTGATTACAAACCGCGAATCTGGATTATCAGCGTTGGCTTGTGCTTTGACGGGCTACATTCCTGCCTATGGATTACTTCAAGAAGAGAATCGGAAACCGAATATTGCCGTTATTGTCACGGCAAAGCTTGAAGATCCGACGGATTTTTCAATATTGGGGGACTGGATTGGGATGCAGCGAACCCCATCTTGGAAAATGCCGTATGGTCCCATTCCAGCTATTAAGGGAATTCCTGCTGATATTACGCATGACCAGAAAAAGGCGCTCAGTGCTGCAGCTGCTAACTATGGGTCACCAATGGTGTATATCGATAGTATGGGAGAGCGTCCACCAGCTGATTTCCAAGCCAAACTGATTTTTGACGATAAAGCGCTTGCTCAAAGATATGAGGAATTAGAAGCCAAAACGGCCGTTTCTCTCATAACGATAGGCTGTCCTCAAGCATCTGTTAGTGAGATTCGAGCTGTTGCCGAATTGCTCAAAGATAAAAAAGTGGCCAATGGTCCCGTTGCGCCAGGAGAAGCGCCCCCTGTTTGGGTCTTTACCTCAGCCGCAAATAAAGCCATTGCTGAGAAAACGGGGATTGCCAAAATTATTACTGACAGTGGGGCGTTGCTTCTCGAAAATACCTGCCCTGAAGTCGTGCCGTATGATCGCAGCTGGGTAAAGCATATACTCACGAACTCGATGAAAGCCGAACATTATATCAAGTCTGGCTTAAATGGTATTCCCACTTCCGTTATGCGCCTTGCCGATTGTATGGCCTTGGCAACGGGGGATTGGAAAATTGAAGATACGGCCGTTCCAACCATGACAAAAAAGAAAAAGGCGTCTAAAGTTACTAACTCCTCTCCTCTCACCTCTGAAACAACCTTGTCAGAAAATTCAACAGACTTTATTTCAAATGGACAGGGACTTCCTTCCCAATCTGATTTTGAGGTGATTGGTGAAGCTTTTGTCACCGATACGCCGATTACGCTTTTAGGGTTTGTGAATCGAGAAACGGCCGTTATTGAAGAGCCAACACATCCAGCTGATGGACAAAGTATGGCGGGAAAAATCGCTATTTTCCCAAAAGGCAGCGGGTCAACCGTTGCGCCATATGTTTTACTCGAACTTTTTTACAGGGGAAATGCCCCCATTGCCATTGTAAATACTGAAATAGATCAACAAAGTGCCCCAGCCTGCTCATTAGAGGGGATTCCGTATGCATATGGGTTTGATCAGGATATTATTGGCAACATTCAAAATGGGGAAAAAGTAAAATTAAGTCGAAAAAATGGGGTTGTTTCGATTGAAAAAACCAAATAACCTTCTTTTTTCCAAAAATTCACGCCACAATAAACAAAAATTGCGTTCTCATCTCTCTCTCATATAGAAAAACAGTGCTATAATGCCCGCTAACTTTGCGCCTGTGTTCGGAGTTCTCTTAGAACACCTTGACCTGAAAACATAAACCTTAACTTATGTCGAGAGACTAAGCAGTTATTTTATGATGCAAAGGGAGTAGTTGGGGACTTTGCGTGGTGCGAATAGGGAACTTCTCAATTGGGACGTAATTTCACATAGAGTGATGGGGAAAGAGAGGAAACATGCTTCATTCAGAAAGAAAATCTAGGTTTATTTTGCCAATTGCAATTAGCCTCATCGGTTTTGTGGTGCTTATTGCAATTTTTGTGATCATGCAAAGGCAAAACGTTTCAGCGGATGCAGACTTTCAAGAGGAGTTTAGAGGTGTAGGTTATTTTAGCGTCGTATCGGGTGGAACGGGCACTCGAGGCATTCCAGCAACAGGAGAGTGGACAGGTTCGGGTGATATCGTACTTAACTTGCCTGATGATGCTGTGATACGAAAAGCTCGCTTAATTTGGACTGGGCGTTCCACTAATTTCGACGCAGATGGGGTTCTCATGGCGATTGATGGTGTGAATGTTGGCCGATTTAATGCCGATCTTCAATTTCAACAGTTTCCATGGTGTTGTAGCGGGGCTGGTCAGCTGCATGAGTCAGTAGATGTTTCTGCTCATATTCAACCAGGTACACATACATATACCATTTCTGATCATGAACATGGATTGTCGCCTGTGGCAGATAATTTGAACTATGGTGTTGGTATTTGGGTTGTATATGAAGATCTCACCCCTGATCCTTCAGATTTAGAAAGTGAATTAATAGTTTACCAAGGCCAGGATTCATTCTTTAGACTCTGGGACCCACCTCGTGGACCACATACAGAAGCACGTTGCGTATCGTTTGATCCGGTAGATGAGGTGCGGAAGACAGAACTAACACACTTAGTCTCTGGTGTTGATCCATGGGACACATCAACAAATGCACCACGAGAAAGAAGTGTCGCAATCTGGCATGCAACAGGGAATGGTCCTCAACCCCCACCCAATGAAATAGCGTTTGGGGATACTGAAAAGATCCCTTCATTAGCTAATCATCCCAATGCTGAAGGGGTAGGTCCGGGCGCTGGCGTAACAGATCCTGTTCCATATCCATTACAAAGTTATGCGGGGTTGGAATGGGACAACTTTACGATGGAATTAAACGTGCAGCCTAACGATTCTTGGGTTTGCTTCCAAATAGAATCAGGTGATAGTCAAGATTTGTCAAACAGAGGCAATGCCGGCTTGGATGCGAGCGGTATGTGGAATTTATTTGCGATTAACGTGTTAATTCCTTCATCCGTTACTTTGGCTGACTTTAAAGCAACGGCCGTTTCTCCTGACCATGTGATCGTCAATTGGCGAACTGAATTTGAAGATAATCATTTTGCTTTTGAACTTTATCGTAGCAATGTGAATGACTTTGCGACAGCTGAGCTAATACATTTTGAACCTGGAAGCTCTGAAAATGCTAATGGAGCCAGCTACCGTTTTGACGATCAAAATCCTCATTTGGGTAATAATTATTATTGGCTCGTTGATAAAGACAATAGTGGTGAGGAAACACGACATGGGCCTGAAGATGCTCATGTTTCGCTGATTGACACCATATTCTTGCCATTACTTCGAAGATAGCTAATCATTCGTCATCAATCCCTTGATAGGATTTTAGCAGTCCAATCAAGGGATTAATTTTCTCCTTTTTGCCAACAATCCTCTTAATTTAGGACAAATCCATCAATTTATGATTAAATTATTCTTCTAATCTGGCTGTGTTTATTGTGATATAATTCACAGTCGACTTTTTTGATCTCTCATATCGCCAACATTATTGAGCAGATCCAGTCTAGCCTAGGCATTTCAGATTGGTAGGGTGGTTTGAGGATTTTTAGGAGAATACAAATATGGTGACGGCTAATTTTTTGTTGCCGATAGTCATATCGGGGTTTATCCTCGCAATACTCATTGGTTTAATCCACCAACATTTAGGGAAAGCGATTGGATGGATTGTTGCAATTTTACCACTTACAATTTTTATCGCTTTAACGACGCTGATTGAGCCAATTTCCAATTTTGAAATTGTCAAACAACAAATAAGCTGGGTTCCTAGTCTCAACATCGATCTCACATTTTTTGTGGATGGGTTGAGTTTGCTTTTGAGCCTGATTGTCAGCGGGGTGGGTACACTCATCATGGTGTACGCAGGTGGCTACCTTCATGGTGATAGTCGTATCGGTCGTTTTTATGTGACGATTCTCGTATTTATGGCGGCCATGCTTGGGGTTGTCCTTTCTGACAATATCTTGCTGCTTTTTATCTTTTGGGAATTAACCTCAATTAGTTCTTATATGTTGATTGGGTTTAATCATGAGAGTGATTATTCTCGGAATTCGGCTCGACAAGCTTTATTGGTCACGGGTAGTGGTGGCTTAGCGATGCTGGCAGGGCTTATTCTTTTAGGCAATATTGCGGGTAGTTGGGAGCTTTCGACAATTATTGGGATGGAAACGGCCG
>JANQSK010000242.1 GCA_028284105.1 Anaerolineae bacterium | reverse complement strand
ATTTGATTATGTAGCGCACTCCAACCTAAAGAAAGAAAATAATGCAACACCACCAACAATCATCATCAATCAAGATGATCCTATCTCTGCTACCCACTTATCTGGCCTTACTGGCGCTCAAACCATCAATTATGCCATCGACCAAACTGATAAAGCCCAAGTATTTGCGGATCAAATTCAATTAAATCCATGGTCAACATCATTTTCGCTCAATTTCAATGGGTCAGCCATACCCATTACAACAAAAATGTTTGGTCTTTTCAATATTTACAATATGATGGCAGCGTCAGCTGCGGCCCAACTCATTGGCCTATCAAATCAAGAAATCAAGCAAGGGCTGGATGGGTTAACACAACTTTACGGCCGTATGCAATCTATCGATAAAGGTCAACCGTTTCTGGTGATTGTTGACTTTGCCCACACCCCAAATGGCCTCGAAAAAGCGATTGACGCAGCCAAGCGGGTTTTACAAGAGGCTAACAATAATGGAAAAATCATCACAGTGTTTGGCAGTGCCGGCCTTCGTGATCCAGAAAAACGAACGCTGATGGCTCAAATTAGTGGGCGCGAAGCTGATATAACGGTTTTAACGGCTGAAGACCCCAGAACAGAATCATTGGACCGGATTTTAAATATTATGGGACAGGGTGTTAAAAGTGTTGGAGGCATCCATAAGCAGACATTTTGGAAAATCCCAGACAGAGGAAAAGCCATTTATTTTGCCTTACAACAGGCGAATCCAAGCGACCTTGTTCTGGTCTGTGGCAAAGGACATGAACAATCGATGTGCTTCGGAACAATTGAATATCCTTGGGACGATATTGAGGCCACCAAGACCGCTATTGACGCTTTCTTGGCAAAAAAACCAATGCCGGATTTAGGGTTACCAACGTTTGCTATTGCGACATAAGGTTGGTTTTATTCTTGAAAAACGGCCGTATTATTTGAATAATCACTCTTTTTTTACATTAAATTCATTTAATGAAGGTTGTCAATATACAAAAATTCGTTTATGATTCACGAAGCCTTTGCCGGTAAAAATTCGAGACGACCCCTCCCCCAAACTGGCACGAGAAACGCGACTGATCAACCCGGTAAAGGTCAAGGTAATGACCACTGTCTCGAATTCTACATTACCTGAAAAAGCCTACCTTAGTAAGGTAGGCTTTTTTTATTTCAAAATTTTCGATTTCTTAAAATTGGGAAAAATTTATAAGTCGAGAAGCTTTTTAATAGCCTCAGTGAGGCCAGTAGGAATATTATTTGACTTATCCAAGAACAATTCCGCCCCGGCCTCTTGCGATTTTTGAACTAATTCTGGCTTGGAATTTGCAGAAAGCATGATGACTGGGACATTGGCCGTTTCAGGGGCATCTGTAATCTCTTTACAGGCACTAATTCCATCTAACTTAGGCATCATGTAGTCCATTATGATGACATCAGGCATCAGCATTTTTGCTTTGTCAATAGCATCCTCACCATTTTTAGCTTCCTCAACAGAATAGCCATCCATTTGCAAAAGCTGATTCAGCAAAAGCCGAATCATTGGCTCGTCATCTACGATCAATACAAGTTTCTTTTGGTCTACCATTAAAAATCGCTTTTATCTAATTAGGTCAGATAAGACTAGAACTACTGATAATTATTATGATTATGGTAGATTGTTATCGTTTCAATACGACTTACGTAATATAAAGATTTTTTTGTATCCAGTCAGTAACTGACTGCACGTTTTCATGCCCGATTGCGACAAACGATTCTAAGCTCTGATTTGCATAGTGTGATGCCATCTCTTGATTCTCATTGCATTTAGCCACTCTCGCTAGCCCGAACATTGAGATTCCAACCATTTCTGGGCTGTTGAGGATTCTTGCAAGCTCAAATTGGCGTCGAAAGAGGGGTTCTGCAAGCTCATGGTCATCATTAATCAACTCAACCTCACCTATTTCGCCTGCAATCCTAGCCTCTTGCCATTTAATACCCATCTGCTGAGCAAGCTCAAACGCCTGTTCAAGAGCCACTTTACTTTTTGCAGAACGATTCTGTTTGTGATGTAAATCGGCTTGACTTCTTAGTAATTGAATTTCTCGATCGCGAAGTCCGATCTGCTGAGCCAATTCGAGAGCTTGCTCAAATTGAGCCTCTGCAACATGAAAGTCTCCTTGTTCAAGTGCCACATGACCTAATCCCCAAATACGGCCGATTTGACCACGAGGTTGGCGTACTTGCTCATTATTCAAATGCATCAAGGAAAGGCCTTCTTCATAAAATGACTCTGCTTTGGCCAGCTGCCCCAACATATACGCTTGTACACCCAACCCTCTTAAAAAGTCACTAACAGCATTACCTCCGTGCATACGCCTGGCCAATTGGATACCTTCCTTGTAATATGCCTCAGCTAAAACATAATCACTTCGTCTCGATGCTAAGACCCCTAGTCTCCTCAAGATGTGACTTAGCTGAAATGTTGCATCAATTTCCCGTGCTAATATCAACGCATCACCATAGTAGGATTCTGCCTCAATATAGTTTCCAAGCCGCTCTTGAAGTCGCCCTGTGTTAAAGATGAGCTCAATTTTGTTTAAACTTGTTTTCGTTTTCTCATCAGAGAGATCAGAGCATTGGCCCAACCAAAACTGAGCAGTATGAAAATCTCCAATTGCTTCCCAATATGAGTAAAGGCTATTCACCAAGGATGATAGCAAATCAAATGATTTCTTGTCTTTAGAAATTGACAGCGACGCTAGATAATGCGGATATTCACGATTGATAAACAAATAATCATTACGATTTTTTTGAAGCTGTTGAATTAAAAATTGAACTAGGTTGTGCTCATATGGATTCTCATTAATCAAAGTCCGTAAATAATCAAATATAATGGCATGGAGTTGATATCTTGTTTCTGTATTTGATTGATTAACACTAATGGAAATGAGGGACAAGCCATAAAGTTGTCTCATTAACTTTTTAATTTGGATTAATGGCACTTCAAAAATCTCTGAACAAGCCGATACTGAAAAATCATTCTGTCCAAATATCACCAGATGCTTAAAAAGATGTTTTGATTTCACATCAAGTCGTTCAAAGCTAGTGATAAATGACAAGCGAATATCATTTTCTTCAAACTTTAGCTCATCTATCATGGATATTTCATGTTCAAGGGTGGCTAAAAATTCTTCTGCAGTCCATCCTGGTTCAAAGGCAAGTCGGGAAGCAGCAATATCAAGAGCCAACGGAAGTTGACCTAGCAATTGACTGATTTGTTTGAAATACGGCCGTTCTTCTTCAACTTTTTCTTCACCCAGCACATGATTAAACAGTGCAATCGCTTCTTCACCATTTTCATCAAACGGTTTCAGTTGTATTTGAACAGCCTTTCTAAGAATGGATAGGTCACGCCGCCTTGTAGTCCATATAACGGTCCCTTTCAAAGCTGGGGGTAGCAAAGGTGTAATTTGAGCCGAGGCTTCTACATCATCAAAAATGATAAGCACTTTTTTGTTTGCCAATAAATCGCGAACCGTTTGGCTGCGTATGTGAATATCTGAGAGATGGCTCACATCAACACCATAGGCCATAGCAAAAGCAAAAAGAATCGATTGTGCATCCGATTGACTGACCCTAGCCCACAGCACACCATCTGGAAAGTGCTCTTTTAAATGATGCGCAATATGAAGCGCCAAAGCTGTCTTGCCAACACCCCCCATTCCTTGAATACTTATAAATTTGGGTGTTCGATCTGACAAAATCAGCTTTTTAATCGTTTCAATTTCATTCTTTCTACCAACAAATGTCGCATTATCAGCAAAGGCTTGAAATGGTGCATGTGTCTGTTGAATTGGGGTTGATTGAATTTGGTTTAAAAGATGGAGTAAATCATCATTGTTGGCAGTAACGGCCGTTATTCGCAAATTTTCAACCGATGGATGTCCAGCAGAGGTTAACAAACGAGATGTCTCTTCCTCTGATAAATGGAGCGCAATAGACAGCAAAAGTAAATCTTCAACACCTCGGGGCTTTTTAACTCGCCCCTCCAACCAATTGACAATCGTCGGTTTGGGAATAGAAGAATGCTTTGAAAGCTGCCCAGATGTAAAACCAGACCGCCCAATAAATTCCCCTAACACATCTGCAAATTGAAAAGATTCACTCATAACAGCCTAAATATATCATTTTGAGTCGTTCAACTAAAGGATTACAGCAAGTTTGATACGAAATTGATACAGATCTTCTCCAGAAAAAATCGCACCCATTCCTTATTCTTTAGCGTGTAGGAAAAGAATCCACGTACAGAAAGGAATTAATACTCATGGCCAATTATCTGTTAAGGCGCACCATCCAAATGGTTTTAGTTGTATTTTTAGCAACATTAGCCATCTTTTTTCTGCTCAATGCAGCCCCTGGCGGTCCAACATCTGGTTTAAATCAAAATGGCGATATACGAACAAGATTAGGTCCTGAAGAAATCGCTCGAATCGAAAGAGCTCTAGGGCTAAATAAACCGCTCGTTCTCTCATATGCAACATGGTTGTTTGGTGAGGATTGGGTTGATGAAGCTGGCAATCTTCTTGGAAACCCAGATATAAACGAAGCCCTTATATTTAAAGGAACTTGGGCAGATTACCAATCCCCAACATGCGATGATGCGGGTGGAACGAACATAGGAGCAGATCCAGCGCTCCCAGCACCGTGCAATAAAGGAATTGTCAGATGGGATTGGGGTGAGTCTTGGTCATTAGCCAATGGTCAACAGGTAACAACTGTGATAGGCAGTCGTGTCAAAAATACCGTCATACTGATGACATCAGTTGCCGTTGTGTCTCTTTTAATTGCCGTCCCAATTGGCATCATTTCTGCTGTTCGGCAATATTCCACGTTAGATTATGCCGTAACCACTTTCAGCTTCTTTGGCGTCGCCATGCCTGTCTTCTGGTTTGGGTTGCTCGTGATTATCTTCTTTGGCCTCCAATTCAGAGAATGGGGTTTACCCTACTTCCCCACAGGTGATGTGTTTACAGTTCGTGTTTTACCCGGAAGCATTCAAGATGTGTTAGGAATTGAGCCTAAGAGTTTTATGGACCGTATCATTCACCTTGTGTTGCCAGTCTCTGTGTTAACGCTTCTCTATCTAGCCACATGGAGCCGCTTTATGCGTGGGTCTATGCTCGAAGTGCTTCGTTTAGATTATGTTCGAACAGCAAGGTCAAAAGGGGTTCGTGAGGTCGTGGTCATTATCAAGCACGCGGCTCGCAATGCACTCATTCCTCTAGTCACCATTGTCGTTTTCCAAATTCCAAACATTTTTGGTGGCGCTATCGTTACTGAAACAATTTTTAATTATCCAGGAATGGGAAGATTATTTTTTGACGCGCTCCAATTTAATGATTGGCCAATTGTGATGGCTTTACTCTTTATCACCGCTATTTTGGTTGTTGTTGCGACCCTCATAGGTGATGTCCTCTATACCATTATTGATCCGCGCATTCGCTTTGAATAAAAATTGGGAGATTTAGAATGACTGTTACACAAATTGATTTAGATGCGCTTCAAGAAGATGCTCTTTTTACATCCAAACCAGAGTCAATGCTCAAAATCTATTGGACTCGATTACAGCGGCACCGATTGGCAACAATGAGCCTTGTATTTCTAGGAATATTAGTCTTAACAGTTGGGTTTGGCCCTCTGATTATGCAGCAGTTTACCTATTACAACGTATCAAAAGATGAGTATTTGCCTTATGCTCGAGATACACAGGATTTGCTTTCACGAAATGCGGCTCCATCAAGTTCACATCCTTTAGGGACTGATGAATTGGGTCGAGATATTTTATATCGTCTACTTGTTGCGGGGCAGCTCTCACTCGTTATTGCCTTCTCGGTAACAATACTCTCAGAAACATTCGGGACTTTTCTAGGGGCAGTATCCGGATTTTACGCAGGATGGGTTGATGCTGTCATTCAGCGTATTGTTGAATTCATCATCATATTGCCCACATTGCCTTTGCTTCTGGTCCTATCGGCTTTTCTGAGGGATTTTAATATCGAGGCGATTCCACCTGAATGGAGTCAGGCGATTGTGCTCATTGCTATTTTGACAGGATTAGGATGGACTGGCTCATGTCGATTATCAAGAGGCATGGTACTCAGCCTCCGTAATCAAGAATTTACAGAGGCATCAAGAGCTTTAGGTCTGTCAGATTTCAAAATCATTGTTCGCCACATGATGCCGAATGCCATCCCACCTATCATTGTAAATGCAACGCTCAGCCTTGGCTTAGTCATTTTGGCTGAATCATCACTAAGCTTTTTAGGCTTTGGCATCCAACAACCAGTTGCCACCTGGGGCAATATGCTCCAAGATGTTCAAAAAGATATGTTCACAGCACCTTGGAAGGCCTTAATTCCAGGCGCGATGATCTTTATTACGGTCTTAGCATTTAACTATTTGGGGGATGGTCTAAGAGACGCGCTCGATCCAAGGCTCAAGCTCTAGACTCTTTAGTGACACCTTAATGTCACTTTATTGACATTATTAAGACACTTTGCTATTATATAACCATCATATTGTTCCTCCTCTCCCATAACAAACGCTCGTTTGTTATACCCAGTGTGGTAAGGGGTTTCCACACGAAGTAGTGAACATGGTTACACAAAAAGCCTACTCAATTGAGTAGGCTTTTTGTTATTAATAAATGAAGTTTAAGCATCTTCAATTATTTTTGAACGTTTTAATTCGAGATTCTTTAACCTCTTAAGATTTACGTTTTTAAGCATTTCAAGTTTTTTGATGGAATTCTCAATGCGAAGTTTCAGCTGCTCAGCACTTCGAATAGATGCAAGAATTTTATTTTGAATTGCCATATCAACAAAAAGAGAGTCAAAAAAGTAGTCTAAAAATATATCTGTCTTTTTTAAATCAAATATAGGTCCTGTGAAGTCATTAACATCCGCAAGCTCAACTTTATATCGGTGAAGCTTTAAAGAAAGTCTATTCATAGCACCCTGTGCATCGTTTAAATAAGAATATTTATTTGAATCTGAAAGCAGGCCACCACCAAAGCGATCAGATTCTGCCCATTTCTGTGCTGAATTCAATGAACGCACAAGTTGTTCAGCAGTCGGAACAGCATCTTTTCCGGCTGCGATTGCTTCATCAATCGATTGATTATCCAATTCTAAATCTAGCAT
>JANQSK010000241.1 GCA_028284105.1 Anaerolineae bacterium | reverse complement strand
GAGATAGGCGAACATGTAGAACAATGCCGAACTTACCCCATTCTCACTGCCTACACCTGCAGCAACAGCTATCATAATATACCCTGCATGGGCAATACTTGAATATGCCAAAACGCGCTTGATATTTGATTGTGAAATAGCAACGACATTACCCAAAATCAAGGTTAATGCAGAGATGACAGCTGCAGCACCAACCCATGTATCACCAATTTCGGGAAGTGCTGTCACGAAAATGCGGATCATCGCTGCAAACCCGCCAACTTTTGCGCCGACTGACATAAATGCGGTAACGGCCGTTGGTGCACCTTCATAGACATCAGGGGTCCACATATGGAAAGGAACAGCAGCCACCTTAAACGCAAAGCCTACCAACAAAAATGCTGCACCGGCCAAGCCAATCGCGCCACCTGAACTCATTCCGGCTAACACCTCAGGCAATGAGGTAGATTGTGTAGCCCCATAAGTCAAAGCAATTCCAAAAACTAAAATGCCTGAAGAAAAAGCACCAAGCAAGAAATATTTCATTGCTGACTCTTCAGATTCAACTCTTGGCCACGCAAACCCTGACATGATATAGAGGGGAATTGAAAGGACTTCCAAAGCCAAAAAGATCAAAATTAAATCGTTAGACATTCCCATTAGCATCATGCCGCTAATTGAGAACAACATCAACATATAAAATTCCGACCGATCGAGACCTGTATCCCTTAAATAATTGATAGAGATAAGAATCGAGAGCAACCCTGTGAGGATAAAAGTAACATTCAAAAACGTTGCAAAATTATCCACAACGATCATTGGATGACCACCCACAACCGCAAACGACGTTAAATTATCATTCCACATGGTTATAGTTTGAATTAGTGCTACAACCAATGTTCCAAATGAAAACCAAGGAGCCCATGCTGTGGAGCGTTCATCACTGGCAAATAAATCTATGCCAACAAGAATCAAACCCCCAACCACTACAATGAGTACGGGCATTATTGCAAGATAATCTACTACTGGAGCTTGAAATTCCATAACTATTTCAGAACCTCTTCCATTTGTTCAAATGTTCACGATCATACCATAATTAGGGGATAATGCGAGTCATTCAAGCGGTTATTGAGTGCTATTCTGGGAAGGGTCTTGGGATTTGATGTTGATGAATAATGGTTTGATCTTTTAGCAAATGAACAAAATTAAATGATGGGGGATGTAAAGGGTCAAAACCAGTGGTAGCTTCATTCGGCCAGGCAGAAAATTGAGAGAAAGTGCTTCCAACAGCAACATATAAAATCCCATCTTTTAAAGTTTGCATATTTTGGTGGACGTGCCCATAGAAAACACCACGAACACGATTTTGTATTGGCACAAGCATATCATGCAACTGATGCCCATTTATTATCAGCATATATGCATCCATCCATATCGAATTTAATGGCTGAACTGGAAAATGTGTAAACAGGGTTAACGGAGGACCATCTTCAGTCGTTTCGCTTCTCAATATCGTCAGCATTTCATCAGACAGTAACCCATGAGGGTCTATCTCATCAGGCCCCCTTGCGTCAATGACCAAAAATCGATAGTTTTTAACGTCAAAAGCATAGGCTAAAACATCGAGATTTTTCGACAAAATTTTCTTTGGTCCCATCGGCAAAAATCGATGAATGTCTCTAGACTTATCATGATTGCCTGTAACAAAATAAATTGGGGCGTGAAGTTGGGAAAATAGCTGGGCAGCTAATCGATAGGAATCTGAATCGGGATCAGCGACAACATCCCCCGTATGGATAATGAAATCTGGTTTAGTGGGTAGGCTATTTATATGATTTACCAATGCTTGCAGGCATTGATAGGGATTATGCCCATGACGTGTGTAGTTAGGGGAAGGACCTATATGAGTGTCACTGATATGGACAAAATATACAATCTCGTCTTGCAATATTCACCCCAAATAAAAAAGGCTAAGATTGTAAGTATATCTTCAACCTTAGCCCCGTAGTAGGAGTACTTTAGTACTCTATTTGTTGTTTTATATTAATTTGTTAGCAACAAGTAATATTTTAGTTGCTTAACATCTCAAACGAGCTACTCACCAAGTCTGCAACTGAAGCATCAATCAATGAAAAGAATCCAGAAGGTGCAATCCCAATCCAGAAAATGAAGAGTAAGAACGACAACATAATGACGAGTTGCCCAGCATTGAGATCAACCAATTTCTTGTTTTCTTCTTTATCCAAAGGACCCATAAACACACGTTGGAACATCCACAGCAAATAAACGGCCGCTAATATCACACCAGTCGTAGCAAATGCTGTAAATACCCAAGCGTTGCTTCCCAAAGCCTCAGATCCCATTGAACCTAATAGAATCGTAAATTCGCCAACGAAACCATTTAGCCCTGGCAAACCTAAGCTTGATAGTACAACGATTAAAGTCGTTGCAGCATAAACAGGCATAACAGTCCAAATTCCACCAAACTCTGAAATTTCACGCGTATGACGTTGTTCATAAATGATACCTACAATGAAAAACAGCGCACCAGAGCTTATACCGTGGTTTACCCCTTGCAATATAGCCCCTTGAATACCAGCTGAATTGAGTGAGAAGATACCCAACATGACAAAACCCAAGTGGCTAATAGAGGAATAAGCAACGAGCTTTTTCACATCTTTTTGAGCAAAGGCAACGATCGCACCGTAAATAATGCCAATGATAGCTAAAACCGCAATGGCCTGCGCATTATCTGCGGCAGCTTGTGGAAACAAAGGCAAATTAAAGCGAATCAAACCGTAGGTCCCCATCTTCAGCAAAACACCTGCCAGAATAACAGAACCAGCCGTCGGTGCTTGTGTATGTGCATCTGGGAGCCATGAGTGGAATGGGAATACAGGAACTTTAATTGCAAATGCGACAAAGAAACCCCAAAATAAAATAGGGGCTGCGTCTGCAAACAATTCTCGACCCGCAATCATATCTTGTAGAAGGAACGAGCCCGTTTGTATTCCAATAAAAATAATAGCCAAAAGCATCAATAAAGAGCCAGCCATTGTATAAAGGAAAAATTTGATAGCTGCGTATACGCGATCTTTACCACCCCAAATCCCAATGAGGAAATACATTGGAACTAATGTGAATTCCCAGAAGATGTAGAAAAGGAACAGATCTTGCGCTAAGAAAACACCAATCATCCCTGTTTCTAGAAGCAGCATAAAGATATAGTATTGCGCAATCTTATCTTTGATGTCAGCCCATGAGCTTGAGATAGCGAGCATTGAAATGAAGGTGGTTAGAAGAACCATCAAAATGCTCAAGCCATCAACACCCAAAGCATAGTGAATGCCCCATGATTCAACCCAAGGGATTGGATTGTACATTTGCAAACCTGCTTCAGTACGATCGTATCCAAGCAATACAATTAATGATATGACAAATGTTGCAACTGATGTTCCAACAGCTAAAAGCTTAATTGTCGTGTCGCTGACGTTTTCACGGTACCGCTGAAAAAGCATAATGACGACGACACCGATTACCGGGAAAAATGTCAAAAGTGATAAAAGTCCCATTGTTTCTCCAAACTCCTGATAGATTTCTGCTAACGTTTAGCAGTCTCTTCCGGTTTTGTTTTTGTGTAAGTAATTTAGACCTGTCAGGTTAGTATCCAAAGGCCTAACAATAAATGGCAAAACCTGACAGGTTTTGCTCTTGAAATTCTAAAATTTAACCAACTATCACTGGCCATAAGAAATAAGCCAATAATGCAACTGCGCCCAAAAATATACTAAGCGCATACGAGCGTGCATATCCCGATTGAGACATTCTTAACAAGCCAGCAACTTGTTTAGTAACCCAACCACTACCCACAACAATGCCATCCAAACCTTTGACATCGAGATTCGAAATAAATCGTGCACCGCCACGGAAGAAATCTAGAATTATTCTGTCATGTACAAAGTCATGCCAGAAATCCCAATCCAATTTAAATGCAGACCAGTCAGCTATTCGGTTAAAGAAAGGAATGACATACTGCATATAGAATGTGTCAAAAATGAGGTGACGGAAGAACCAAATTGGGAAGAAGTTTGACATTGGGTCAGCGTCATCTGCGTTTTGAGGTTTACTTCCATAAACCACATAGTAAGCAATGAGGATAGCTGATACTGCAATTACAGTTGAAGTTCCTGCAACAAGCCAAACTAGGCTCGTTGGTGTATGAGGCAGATGTAAAATGCCTTCCTCAGTTAAGTGGAACGACTCAATTGAGTATTCCAGCCAATGCTCAAGCGCAACATGCTCAATAAATCCAAAGTTTGGCATGTTTTTCGGCCAGTTTAGTAAACCACCGAAGATGGATAATCCAGCTAAAACAACCAATGGTAAAGTCATTTCCCATGGGCTTTCATGTGCATGGTCAGCTGCTTCATGTCGGGCTTTGCCGAAGAAAACCATTTTTACCTGCCGTGTCATGTAAAAAGCAGTACAAAATGCAGCGACACAAAGAATGGCAAAGATGACGACAAAGAAACTGTTATCATTATCCGTTGCATGCGCTAGGATTTCATCCTTTGACCAGAAACCTGCGAATGGGGCAATCCCTGCTAGAGCCAATGAGCCAATAAGATACGTCCAATAAGTAATAGGCATTTTATGGCGAAGGCCCCCCATCGTGCGCATATCTTGAGGATCAAAATCATCGTGATGGTCGTCATCATGGTGTCCATGAGCTAAATGGTGGTGACCATGCTCCATCCCATGAATAACAGAACCAGACCCCATGAATAAAAGTGCTTTAAAGAATGCATGAGTTACAAGGTGAAAAACACCAGCCACATAAGCACCCATCCCTACAGCAGCAACCATGAAACCCAGCTGACTAACTGTTGAGTAAGCTAGCACTTTTTTGATATCAAATTGAGTGAAAGCGACAAGACCAGCATATAGGGCTGTCATTGCACCAATTAGTGCAACAAGATCAGGTGAAGAAATGACTCCAAATACCAATGGGGCTTGTTCACCCGCTGCAATAGCATCTTTAACCGCTTCTCTAACAATTTCAAAGAAAACGTTGCTACGAGCAATGAGGTATATACCTGAAGTTACCATCGTCGCCGCATGAATCAATGCAGATACTGGAGTAGGACCCGCCATCGCATCTGGAAGCCAAACAAAAAGTGGAATTTGTGCTGATTTACCAGCTGCCCCAACGAGGAAGAGCGCCGTGATGGCGGTTAAAACACCACCGAGGGTAAATTCAAAACCTGCCAATTGGACCATTTCTTGTGATTCAAACATATGAACGGCCGAATCAAAGACGGGGAGGAACTCCATTGAGCCAAATGACCAGAAAGTAAGAATCATTGCCAAAATCATGGCAAGGTCACCGATACGGTTGGCAACGAAGGCTTTACGTGCTGCGTCAGCATTCATAGCTCGTCCATTCTCGTCAGAGCGATCAAACCAAAAACCAATAAGCAAGAATGAACACAAACCTACCCCTTCCCAACCAACGAAGAGCATCAAGTAACTACTACCTGACACCAAAATCAGCATAAAGAAGAGGAATAAGTTTAAGTAAGTAAAGAAGCGAGAAAAGTGAGGGTCGCCGTGCATATAGCCAATGGCATAAATATGAATCAATGACCCAACCCCCGTCACCACAAGCATCATGGTTACTGAGAGCGTATCGATGTGAAAGGCCCACGGGATGAAGAA
>JANQSK010000226.1 GCA_028284105.1 Anaerolineae bacterium | reverse complement strand
ATATTGGGTCGCCAGTTGCGGATGTGAGAATCGGCCGTTTCCATACGGAGCAGTAATGCACGGGTGATTGTGAACAAAATCCCGCTTCGAATATCACCCCATGTATGGGCAATTCGACGTCTTTGTAGCAAGAAGAAAATTCCGTAACTGATAACAATTGCAGCGATGGTCGCTGGTGTGTTAATCAAAAACATTGCGCCATAACAACCTAATGCCCCTAGAATCGGCAGTGACCAATGAATCTTAAAACGAGGTCGGAAGCTGGGGTTTCCAATCATTTTTTCAATACCAGCAACAAGATTGACCATGCCATATGTATTCAAGAAGAACATAGCAATAATTGGGGCAATAAAATTCAAATCTCCCAGCCAAATGACTACAACGGCAATGACCGTTGAAATGAGTACGGCGGCTCTTGGCTCTGTATCACTCCCCATCTGATCGGCCATCCAATCTGGCACAACATGATCAAATGCGATGGCTTGTAATGTTCGAGGTGCGGCTAAAATACTTCCCAGAGCCGATGAAAGCGTTGATGCCCAAACACCAAATAAAATCAAAACGGGGAAAACTGAGATAGATTGCATCGCCATATTTTCTGAGATCAATGTTTGCGCTGAAAGATGGGTGGCAAACCAAATGACGACGAGAATGTAGACTATTGCCGTCACAATAATCGACAAAATTGTTCCACGAGGGATATCACGACTGGGGTCTTTAAGATCTCCCGACATACTGACCCCCACTTCGATACCGGTCACAGCGGGGAAGAAAACAGCAAACACGGCCCAAAAACTAATCCCGTCTACATAGAGCCCTTGTGTCACAGGAGATTGGAATGAACCCCAACCTCCAGCAAAGAACGACAGAATAGCCGCAATTAAGACCGCCAAAATACCAAATTGAATGCGTAGCGCAAAGTCAGCCCCAACATAAGAGATTAAGCCAAACAAAAGAGCAACGGCCGTTGAGATTAAACGCGGATCATACGCCTGAAAAGTTTCGATTGAGAGCAGTGCTTCTGTAAAACCAATAATGTAAAAAGCGACCGAAATTGCTTGAGAAAGGTATAGGGGTATCCCAATTGCGCCACCAATCTCTAATCCTAAAGAGCGAGATATCAAATAGTAGTTTCCACCCGCTCGAACCCGCATACTTGTCGCAATTGAAGAAAGTGACAAACCAGTCAACAGTGAAATGGCATTGGCTAATAAAACAATGATTAGCGCGCCCCACATGCCAACTTGGCCCACAACCCAACCGAGTCTTAAAAATAGAATAATGCCTAAAATTGTCAGAATATTTGGAGTAAAGACTCCCGCGAACATGCCAAAACGGCCACTGCTTTCTTGTCTCATGCCGTGATTATACTCTGACCTTGAAAGCCACAAAAGTTAAAATCAGTAGTTTGCTAGTGTGTTCTTTCTTGTCAATTGGAATTCCTAATTGTTTCTTTTTTAGAGGCCGTCTTCTCAATATGGGCCAAACTGATGCAAATCTTGCAATTAATTGCATGTTCATGCAAAATAGCGCAAATACGCGCATCACACATGAGGCTTATTGTGTTACCAGAAGAACGAAGACAAAAAATTATTGAAATTATTCAGAAAGAAGGGAAAGCAACTGTCACAGGTTTAGCAGAACATCTATCGATTTCAGTTGATACCGTTCGCCGAGATCTTAAAGAATTAGAAATAACCCATCAACTTACGCGTGTTCATGGTGGAGCCATGGCACGTTTAACACCACATATACCCTATGTGGTTCGAAAAGAGCAAAATCAAATTGAAAAGCAGGCCCTTGCTATTCAAGCTGCCAAGCTGATTCAATCAAACAAAGTCATTTTTATTGATGGTGGATCAACAACTTTAGAGGTCGCAAAAAATATTCCTTTGCACATTGAGGCGACGGTGATCACAAACTGCCCATTTGTCCTTGTTGCCTTAAGTCAGCACCAAAACATTAAAGCAATCATATTAGGTGGCACTTTGAACCGTTCATCAATGACCGTTGTTGGAAGCACCGCAAGCACATCAATAAACAACATGTTTGCAGATATGCTCATCCTCGGGATTTGCAGCCTTCATCCAGAAATTGGCATCACCGCCCATGATTATGATGAAGCTCAAATAAAAAGACAGATGATTAAAAATGCGTCACAAGTCGTAGCAGTCACTTCATCAGAAAAATTAGGAAAAGTGGCGCCATTTGTGGTCGCCGAATTGGATGCGCTAACTCATCTTGTCACCGACATTTCGATTACTGATGAGCAACTTGAAATTTATAAAAAACATGACATTCAAGTCATTAAATCTTAGCCAGTGGAGTAGCATGAACAGTTCAAAAAATAGAGCAACCTGGACCATTATTCTTTTATTTATCGCATTTATTTTGCTAGCCATGCCGGGTGCCATACCCGGTGTGGCGTGGCCAGCCATGCGTGATGAATTTGGATTAAGGCAGGATTCAATCGGTCTCCTGCTCATTATGGGGACAATAGGGCACCTGATTTCCGGTGCATTTAACGGCCGTTTAATGTATCAATTTGGCCCAAAAAACCTCCTCCTAATGGCATTTGCTGCATTTGGATTGAGCCTGTATGGATATTGGCTGGCTCCCTCATGGCTATTTTTAGTCTCAATGGGTCTTGTTGGTGGCTGGGCAGCTGGCACCATAGATGCAACAGGAAATACCATCGTAGCAGCCCGCTACAACGAACGAATCATGAACTGGCTGCACGGCTTCTTTGGCGTTGGCGCAACACTAGGCCCACTCGCTATTTCCTTGGTTATTTTTCTAGGCTCTGATTGGCGTGGGAGCGCGTTTGCGTTTGGAACACTCCTATTCATATTGTTTGCTGTTATGTGGATAGTCAATCCACTAGGAGACGACAATACAGCAGCGCATTCCACTCAAAATGAGGGCGAAATTTCTTCAACGTCTGGCATAGAAACCCTTCGTCAACCTTCAATTTGGGTCGCTATTCTATTTTTCTTTATTTATGGAGGCGTTGAAATTTCTATTGGCC
>JANQSK010000881.1 GCA_028284105.1 Anaerolineae bacterium | reverse complement strand
GCTCACCTTCAGGAAGTGAATCGGTTTGAGTTGATCGTGCTGAGCCATCAGATGCCAGCTTTCAATGAGGGCATCTCCCGGGAATAAGAATCGCCACCCATTCCAATTTAGGCAAAACACAAGGCTGCTGTTGGCATTCGCTTCATCAATCGCCATGAGATTGGCCATGGCGCTGCTGTTGCGTGAATTGACTAAATTGTAAAAGGCACTGGCATCGACGCCAGCTGGTGGAATCGGTTTGTTATGATTGTTGAGCAGCCTTGTCGATCGTCTGCCAGAAGAAAATTGGCGCACGGGGTTCAATGGGTGCTTATATTTTTGAAGATCAAACTCTGGCCCCCAAATTTCAAATGCAACGTCGTCAAACGGATGTTTTTGGTCAATGTCTGTGCTTTCTCGATGCAAATAGTGGGTATTTTCAGGTGGCGCAATGGTTTGAAGATGACGGACAGTTTTACGAATACGGCCGTAATCATTGTTCAGCTTCATCGCCTCAACCGTTTTGGGGAAGGCCATTCCGACTGATTTTTGCTGCTTGATCAGCTGCTGCACCTCGTCATAGGCAGACTGCATCTGTTGGTTTCGCTGTCGAATGGTGTGTCCGGTTGTTTCCTGATGATTGAGAAGTTCATTGGCGTAGTCTGGGTCAAGGGAGGCGGTGAACCAAGCGTATTTGGCTTGAAAAGGAAGTGGTTTGGGGGCCTGGCTTTTTGGGACCTTGGGCACGAGTCCCTGCATATGATCAAGCGCGGCGTGAGAGAGGATGTACAAATCAAGCGGCTTGCCCTCTAGAACGGACTCAATATCTGCCAAGATAGGGGCAAAGTCAATATTCGTTTCGCTACGATTGGCGGCAATATTGCCACAATCAATCAAAATATGTTTCTTTTGCGCTAAGTTGCCACTGTTTTCAGATATTGAAATGAGAAAGGCATCCCCATATCTGACGTTGTAAGCACGAATTGATAATTCACTCATGGGATTTGTTTTACCCCGCTTCCTCAGTGTCAATGATATGTAAAAGACGCGAAACACCTGACAGGTGCAAGACCTCATTGGATTGGTCTGCCTGCACAAAATTTTGTAGCGTTTCACCATGAGGCCCAACTGACTCATCTTCAAATCGGAGCAGTTTGTCTTCTTGCAGCTTGGTGATCATTCTTGTTCTGGCGATCTCTAGGTCGCTATCATCATCCGTGTGAAGACGAGCAATAATGGTTTGGGAATCTCGGTCGATGACGAGCGTTGTTCCCACTTTAATGCGTCGTGAACGAGGAAAGCCTGAAACGGAGACCACATTTTTCTCTAGCTTCTCCCAGCTTGCTTTAAAAATAATCTGGTTTTGATAGATCTTCGTATCATCTTTAGTTTCAAAAAGTTGCTTTTTAATCGCCAGACGTGGATGAATTTCAAACGGAATATCTCTTGGAATCCCCAACAATCGACGATGGTCGTTTGCAAATTGATAGGCCATCCAGTCACTTTGGATAAGCTCGTCTAGATTGAGCTCTTTTAATGCTTTGTGTTCGAAATGGGTTTTGACAAGCGGATTGCCCACTATAGGCATCTCACGAATGGTCCGTTCATTGTCGATGATGCCTGCTTGCTCGAATCGCTCGATTAACCAATCGATCCGTTTTTTGGCGCGCTGGCGTTCGTCTCGGGGAACGGCCGTAAAATGGTGTAGGTTTTGCTGATTAGCAAACATGGCACGGCCAAAATCAGCAAAAGAGATTTCTCCGGGGGGCAAATAATCTAACGCGCCTAAGACCATCTTAGAAAAGTCGTCTACGGTAGTCCGCAGGGCTTCATGGGCGCCAGAAATTTTGGGATCTTTGTGTTTGCGACGACCGTGCTTCACAAAAGATTGAATGTTTTCTTGCTGGGCGCGCTTTGTTTCGATGTCCCACCAATCTTCATACATTTGAACTAAAAGATTGTATAAAGCTGCACTTAATGAAACGCTGAGGCGATGTGGTTTATGATCGGTTTTATCAAATGATTTGATTTCAGAGAGTTCACGTAAACTGGCTGGCTTAGTGGTGTCTTCATCTTCGGAGCGCTTCTTTTTGATCGCTCGCCCAAACTGTTCACCAATGCGGCTAAACTCGGTTGATTGGGTGATGTCCCCCTGATTTTGTTTGATGATGTATAGCACGAGATTATGACTTTTGAGCGCCATAATAACGGCCGTTAAATCAGCAATCGTTTCATGTAAAGCTTGAGATTGGGGCGTAATGGCGTCGTACAAATCAGGTGCAATCCCGTCTAAGATCGCGTGCGCCGTTTCATGAGACACAATATCACGAGATAAGCTTGAATAGACCCATTCGCCCGTGTTTCTGTCTTTAAAGTAAAAGAATTGAAGACTGTGTGTATTTCTGTCGTAATAGGCATTTGCCCACACTCCTGCTCGCGGGATGACTAAGAGTTGGGGAGAGTCAAAAGACCAGTGCAGCTGTCGTCCAAGAACTTCTTCATCCTCAAAGATGGCCATGGTCCGTAAGACCGTTGCAAACACGCTGACTTGATTAAACGCTCTTGTTTCAAGCCGATATTCAAACTTCCCATATTCATTGCGAAACCGAATCGGTCGATTTTCTTCATCAACAAAATAACCCGTTTTACGTCGCCTTTCTTTAATATATTTTGCACCTGGCAGCACGGCTCCCGTTTTTTCATCAAAATCAATAACGGCAACACGCTCAGAAACAGGCCCATCCAAATAGTAGGGTTCTGTTGCGTAAAATCCCTCGGCCTGCTTGTAAATGCCCGAAAGAGAGGGATCTTGGATCATTATCGGCAATAAAATTCGTTCCATTGTTTAAACACCAATTGATTTGGAGGGAGAGGTCAAATTTTGATTTTTATCTGCGTCACAGCTGTGTGGTCAGTTGCATTTCTAAAAAATCAACCATAGTATATGTTGCATAGACCTGATTGTCACGTTGACGTCACGAGAGGAAATAAAATAGACGAAGATCATTCTGATTGATCTTAAAGGCTTCAAGGTTTACCCGTTTTAGAAGGAGTGTGTGAAATGGCAAATAAATTCTTTGGCTGGCTACAAAAAGTGTTTTCCCCCGGCAGTGGTGGCAAAACTTCTGATACCAAAAAGGGGCCAACGACTACCAAAAAAGGACCGACCGTGAGCAATAAACCCAAAGGTGTTTCAGTTCATATTGGACTCAACTCTGTTGATCCAAATCATTATAAAAAGAAAGATGGCACCGGCTGGGACGGTGCGTTAAGAGCCTGTGAACGCGATGCGAATGATATGGCGCAAATTGCGAAAGATAATGGTTTTGAAACACAAATCATTTTGACCAAAGAGGCGACCCGCCAAAAAATCCGCGACACGTTTACGGCCGCTTCTCAAAAATTGAAAGCGGGTGATATGTTCTTGGTCTCTTACTCAGGACATGGTGGCCAAGTACCAGATTACAGCGGGGATGAAGCTGAAATCACCAAGGGGGACGATGTTGATGAAACATGGTGCCTCTTTGATGGGCAAATTTTAGACGACGAACTTAATATGCTTTACGGCAATTTTGATAAGGGTGTTCGCATCCTCGTCTTTTCTGATAGCTGCCACAGCGGTACGGTGACACGCGTTTTTGGTGAGGAAGAAGAGGAAGATGATCCAAGCTTGGGTGCTCCTCGACTGATGCCCGATGATGAAGCGCTGCAAACGTATTTGGAAAACGAAGATTTTTACCGTGACTTGGGTGAAAGCATGCCCACCAGTGAGGTTAATATAGCTGCCCCAATTTTGTTGATTTCTGGCTGTCAAGATGAGCAGCTGTCACGAGATGGGATGATAAACGGCCGTTTTACGGGTAATCTTAAACGTGTTTTGAAAGAAGGCGGATTTAAAAACTACAAAGAACTTCACCAAAAAATTGTAGATAAAATGCCGGATGATCAAACGCCAAATTACTTATTGCTCGGTAACGCACCAGAGTTTGAAGGACAACGGCCGTTTCAAATTTAATTGATGAACTAACAAATAAAAGGGTCTAGCTATTTGGCTAGACCCTTTTTTGATTAATTAGCCTTCATTAATAGCGCGACTTCGCCAGAAGAAGAAGCCCCCGATTAACAACAAGAACACTACAATCATGGCCACTACACTATTCAAAATAGCAGAAATTATGATCGTAATTCCGCCTAAAACAAGTGCAATCAGTAGCGTCACAATGGCTGCGGCTGAACGACCCAATCCACCAAGCAGCGGCACATTTCCAATTAAATTTGTTAAAGGGCCCAACATGGCCATCATGCCGAACCACATCATGGCAATGCCTCCGGCTCGGAAACCCCATAGCAGCGTTAAAAATTCCGTCCGCATTGCTTCAATTGCTGTCTCACGATCGGCTGGATAAACACGGAAAAGAATACTTTCCTTTGGACCGGTAAAAGG
>JANQSK010000200.1 GCA_028284105.1 Anaerolineae bacterium | reverse complement strand
ATTTGATTGTCTTTAAATAGAAAAACTTCTGTTGCTTGTTTTGGCATACGTTTTAATCTGGATTGCTCCTTTTGTGGGTGACTGATTTTGAACTCTGATTTCATTTGGGTACGATTAATGCATGATCATACGGCCGTTTACCCCATCCGACCAGCACGCTACCAAACAACTGATTCTTGACGGCTTGGCAGAATATTGGGGTGAAATTGACCCCACCTTAAATCCCGATTTGAACCAAATTGAAGACAGCTACCGAGAAGGATATTTTGTTGTTGCTGAAAAAAATGGCGTAATAATCGGGTGTGGTGCGTTGATACCCAAGGATGACCAAAGTGGTCAAATTGTGAGGATGTCAGTTGATTCCAAAATTAGACGGGCAGGCATTGGTCGAAAAATTTTGGATGAGCTGGTCCGCTATGCCATAACAACTGGGTTTACATCAATCATTTTGGAAACAACCATAACATGGGAGGATGCTATCGCATTTTACAAGTCATATGGCTTTCAACCGACTTATGAGAAAGATGGTGATCAATACTTTGTCTATCACTTAAACAAGTAGGTCTTATTTCTTAGTTCTATTAAGCTAGATCCGCTTTGATTTGAAGCAGATCCCTTTAAAATCTAATGAAATTTTGATACACTGGGTCTAATATTTCGAAGATTTTCCGTGACTCACTGACCGAATTTGAAGAAGCAGCCTCTCCTCAAATAGAAGATTGAATTGTGGGATGCTTGTGTAAAGTGAGACATTATATTCGGAGGAATTGATTTATATGGTAGTAGTCGTAATGGGTATTTCAGGATCAGGAAAAGCTGTCGTTAGTCCATTACTGGCGGAAGAGATGGGATGCCATTTTTATAATGGTGATGACTTTCACCCCCAAGAAAATTTAGAAAAAATCAATGAAGGCTTACCGCTTTCTCCTGAAGATAGAGCGCCTTGGATTCAATCCTTGCGCGGTCTGATTGAAAACCATATTCAAATGGAAAGACAGGCTGTGATTTCCTGTCACTTTTTAAATAAAGAAAACCGAGAAAAGTTGCTGTCACAATTGCAAAGTGTGCAATTTGTCTATCTTAAAGGTGATTTTCAAACTTTACTTGATCGTCTTCGTGGTCGAAGCAATCTCAAAAAAGAAGCCCTTGAGCGTCAATACGAACAGCTTGAAGATTCTGATGACATGATTGTGGTTGAAGTTGAAGATGATCCAAAACAGGTGACATCTCAAATTGTGCAGCAGCTAAAAATGGTACAGGTCGAACCGTCTATATAGAAAACGGCCGTTTTCCCCCTTTGTGAACTCCCCAGCTTATCAATGGTATCAATGCACCGAAGCAGATTGCCTGTTTCGGTGCCCTGCGCTTCCTCACGAGTTGCCTGAGCATCAATGTCCGAACTGTAAAGGGCTCATGGTGATTTCGGAAGGAAATATTGAGCTCAGTCTAATAGAGGTGCCCAAGCCGAAGCCTGCTGATTTTGGATTATTGTTGGATAATATTCGCAGTATTTACAATGTTGGGGCACTGTTCCGAACAGCAAATGGGGCAGCGATTCCACATCTCTTTTGTTGTGGCATGAGTGCTACGCCAGAGCACCCCAAAGTCGCCAAAACGGCCTTAGGGGCTGAATCTTGGCATCAATGGCAGTATGAGACGAACAGTTTGCAAACGGCCGTTTCCCTCCAAAATCAAGGCTGGCAAATTTGGGCCATTGAGAAAATTGACACGGCTGAGGATCTGTTTGAGATTGAAAAGCGTGACCAAACCCCTGTTGTTTTAGTTTGTGGCAACGAGCGTGCTGGTGTGGACCCGGCAATTCTAAATTTGGCTGACAAGGTGATTTCGCTCCCAATGCTTGGACAAAAAGAGTCCTTAAATGTGGCTGTAGCAACGGGTATTGCTGTGTATACGCTCCAGTTTGGACAATCCAAATGACCATTCTTCCACCAAATGTGTATCAAGGCATCGTCGAAGACACGCCGATAGGCCCGGTGAGATTTGCGTTGTCTTCTGCTGGATTGGTGGTATTAAGTCTAGGGGGAGATGAACCTCGTTTCTTGGCTGATATTAAACGACTCACAAAGGCAGAACCGGTTTATTCTGAAGAAAAAACAAAAGATGTTGCTCAGCAAATTGAAGCATACTTTAATGGAGAACTGACCATATTTGATGTCAAAATTGATTGGTCAATCATGTCGGTTTTTCAAGCTAAGGCACTTAAAGCGGTTTTTTCAATTCCATACGGCCGTTACTTGACTTATAAAGAGATTGCGCATGAAATTGGGCAACCCAAAGCGGTGCGTGCGGTGGGTCGAGCCAATGCGACAAATCCAATTCCACTCATTATTCCGTGTCATCGTGTAGTTGGATCTGATGGGAAGCTGCACGGTTATTCAGCAGCCGGTGGAATTGAAACAAAAGCATGGCTGCTTCGTCATGAGGGGAGTTGGCTTCTCTAAAGCTGACTTCTCGAAGTTTTGTCGAGCGTCGTTCCACAAATAAATATTTACCCAAGAGACAAGCGGAGACATCTAAATAAAAGTGACATTCCATCTCAATTTGGAACAAATCAAAGGGGGAGATGCTTCGACTATCTAATCGAGAGCCGTTTCGTTCTTGTTACCTCGCACAGCATGACAATTTGAGATAGGTATAGGTTAAATGAAATAAGAGCACCTGCTCTGAACTGTCATGTCGAGCGTTGTTACCCAAAAAACGGGTAACCCCAAGAGACAAGCCGAGACATCTCAATATAAGTGACATTACTTCTCATTATGGAACGATTCAAATGGAGAGATGCTTCGACTTTTTAATTGTGCGATGGTTCTTTTTGATTGCCTCGTTTAGCATGAAAATAGTGCTTGGGGTGTGGGAATAGGGATTAAAATGTTGGGTGAAATGAGGAATTAAATAAGGCCTAGTGCTTTGCCTTTTACAACTGCTTGAGTGCGGTCCCGTGCGTCCATTTTTTGCAGAATGCCACTCACATAATTTTTTACTGTTCCTTCAGCCAAA
>JANQSK010000198.1 GCA_028284105.1 Anaerolineae bacterium | reverse complement strand
AACGGCCGTTTCGCCATACCCTATTTTTCCTCTTCGGACTGCCTTAGTCGCTGAGCCAAATAATCTCCCATGATTTGATCAGCCATGCCGGGCACAGGTACCGTTTTAATTTTCGATTCCTCGGCCCAAGCGTTATTCTCTCTGGTTTTTAACCACTTTTCTCGTTCTAAATTTCGTTCTGCGATGACAGTTTGAAGGACGTCTCCATCCCCTTCAGCAACAAATTGGCGGATTTGTTGTAGCTCTTTTAAAACTGCGTCTAACCAGCGGAGTGTAGCCGATTTGTCATCAGTTGCCAATAGCACCAATTCAGCGGCTCGGCTCACAGGCATGGTGGCCATCGCAAAGGGTTGATCGGCATATCGAAGCATATCTCGCCAGCCTGGAGACTCCTTCACTGCACCTAAAAGCGCAGCTGAGAGCAAGCCTGGCATAAATTGAAGCCCCTGCATCAGACCGTCATATTCTTCTGGATCCACAAAGTAAGGTAATGCCCCAACAAGAAGACCCACATTTACAGCCGTTTCGACTGCATCAGGATCAACATCAGGGGTCGGCATCAAGCAAAGCAGGGAGTTGCGGAATATCTCAGGATGCGCCACCACTTCTGGTGGTCGTCCATCTTGTAGCACATCGACGGTAAAAACAGGCAATGCCCCCACGTAATACCCTCTTTTAAGATAGCTTTTCGCCCATTTGGCTGGTAACGCTTTTTGGGGGGAGAGGTCTAATATCAAAGCATGCGCCTGTACATCTTCACCCATTGCCTCAAGTGTCAGCTCAACTTCATTCATGGGTACAGTGAGGATGATAATATCTGCGGTGATGATTGAAGAAACTAAGTTCCATTCAGTTTTATCGATAGCATTAATGGATGTAGCTCTATTTAGCTTCTCGCGATCACTATCATGCCCCACAATAGTGGCTTCAAACGGGGCTTTTTTTAAAGCCATCCCCATAGAGAGTCCAATTAAATCGAGTCCAACAATTGTTATAGTTTGTGTTTTCATAATTTTATTCGTGGAAAAGCAAATTTTGTAAATAAATTTGTCTCCGATTTTTTATTTACCGGAGAAACGAAATTTTATTAGAATCTATTTTAGCGAGTATTTCCATTTACCTAATTTTGATCATCTGCCCACTGTAATAAGGAAAGGAGCTGATCTTCTTCTGTCTGTATTTGGTTGATTTTATCTTGATGTCGCCGAATTAAAGAAACGGCCGTTGGGTGTGTGCCAATCGCTTCGGTCATATCAGCCCCCCAGTCTGGATGCTGCTTAATAATCACAAACGGCCGTTTCCAACCAGTTGGTTCAGCATTTCCCCATCGATAATATACATTGGGAGCTAATTTCTTAACGAGCACAGGCCAGACACGATCCCAAACAGAAATACGATACTGCGATTTGCCAATATCATGGAGCAAAGCGGCCGTTAACAAATGTTGATTCGTGTGCCCTGCACTTTGAAGCATCTTGAAAACTTGATACGCATGTGCTTGATCAGAAAGCGAGTATTGATAATAAAGGTCGAGCTCTCGAACAGAAAGTTGTTCAGCAATGTCTTGCTTCGCCTGCTCCGTCAAAGCCGGTGGATTGATATCCGTGATAAACTGCCGCGTTCGATAAACAACTTCGTTCAACAAGTGTGATGCCTTCCCTCAATGACAATACTATACATGCTCTCGAAGAACACAGCTCACAGTATACCCTTAAACCTAATCGTGCATTCACATTTCATAGATTAATAGTAGGCAAACTGATCAACAATTAATATTGCATCCCTTTACGAGTGACCTATAATTCCCGCCGATGTTTATTGATGTTCGAGTAGGTGACCAAGTCACGATGCGTAAAAAGCATCCATGTGGCGGCTTCGATTGGGAAGTTGTTCGCATTGGTGCTGATATTGGGTTGGTGTGCAACACGTGCCAACGAAAAGTGATGCTACCACGAGGCACTTTCAATAAACGCGTCAAAAAAATCCATCCCCGCCCTAATTCTGAAGAATGATACCGATATTTGTTACGCTTTATGTCCTGGTAATCAGTGGATTATCTTTATACGGTTTGCTTGGATTGCTGACCTTATTTTTATATTGGCGCCATCGTCATGAAGAATATCCAACCCCGCCACAGCCTGAAGTCTATCCGTCAGTCACAATCCAGCTTCCTATATATAATGAAAGGTTTGTTGTTGAACGCTTGCTAGAAGCGGCCGTTTCTATTGATTACCCTCAAAATCGTATTGAAATTCAAGTGGTAGATGATTCAACGGATGACACAAGCAAAAAAGTATGTGAACTCATCAATCATTATAGTCAATTGGGACACAATATCGTTCACATTACACGTCAAAATCGAGATGGGTATAAAGCGGGTGCGTTGAAAAATGCTTTGAATCATGCTTCAGGGGAATTCATCGCCATTTTTGATGCAGATTTTAAGCCTGAACCATTTTTCCTCAAGAAAACAATTCCTCACTTTATCT
>JANQSK010000183.1 GCA_028284105.1 Anaerolineae bacterium | reverse complement strand
AGATAAATCAAATCGTTCAAACCCCATGGAGAGCCTTCAGGTTCGATGGTTGGAGCCAGTGCGCCCCCCAAGATCATGACGTCTGGATTGACCGCTTTGACTGCCGGATAGACGGTCGCTAAGAGCTCAACATAGTCAACGGCCGTTGTTTGTCGATATCCCCATTCAAAACTGAGGTTGGGTTCGTTGCCAACGATGATGTGCGTCACTTTGCCTTCATATCGTTCTGCAAAAGCGGCCGTGAATGTGGCAAACGATTCATAGCTATCGGCATCTAAATAATTAAGTGGTGTGTCAGCTGGGCGTGCCCAATCTGGGGTTAGTCCAATGCGTGCAATGACCTGTAAACCTTGAGCATGGGCATGGTTAATCACTAAATCAGGGTGTTCCCAAGCAATTCCACCGTCTGCTGCATGATAGTAAGCCCAAGGAAATAGCTCAACAATGGTTGTGGCTCCCATTTCACGGACCAACTCAAGCGTACGTTGAATTTTCCACTCTTCAACCTCATCCGTTAAGCGCGTATGAACTGCCAAGATGGGGTGATTTGTTTCAACAAATTGAGGTGTGCCAAAAGAGATTAAAACGGGGTTGGGCTGGAGTAATGATATGAGAAGCAGAAAAAGCAATACTCTAATGAGATTGCTGATTTTAAATAGTGATTTCAAATGAAAGGGAAGGTGGCTCATTCCTCAATCTGAGACATCTGTGTTGTGTAAAAGTCAGCCCACCATTCAAGATTTTTGAAGATGGCATCGATTCGAATTGATGCATCCTCATCTCTTCCTGGAAGAGGTTCAGGGGGTGTAAATCGTTCACACAAACCAAATCGCACCATGAGCTCATGTTCAAGCTGAATATTGAGCAGCTTGTTTTGAAAATCATGAACTAATTTGGGGTAATCTTCTTCTTTGTGGGTGAGTAAGGCATCAGGAAGGCTATCGACTAATATTTGTGAAGGAAGACGGGCTGCTTGGCGCATGATCTGGCGGGCAGGGGGATCGAGGTCGGCAATAAAATCTGGCCCCCAACTGTGTTCATATTTGCGGAAGCGCAAATGGAGTGGATGTTCATAGGCGGCAATGAGATTCAGTTGTGCTGCACCGGTTATTTCAACCCCAAGGGCACTTTCAGGTACTTGCTCTGTAACTAAATTCCAATCGGTACGAAGAAGCTGATGCGGGGTAAGCTGTGAAAACGCGAGCACAAGTTTGCCTGTCTCTTCATAAATAGCTGCCAATCCCGGTAAGATTGGTGATGTTTGTGGGGGGAGTAGCGTTACATCAAATGCTTGTACTTCGGGCAGTTTTGAAATGATAGGAACGAGATAGTTTTGGATACGTGCAAAAAGCTGGGCGTTTGTTTCTTCTTTGTTGATGGGGGCTTTTTGGATTCGACGGACAAAACTGCGTAATTTGCGTTCTACTAATACGGCCGTTTCTTCTTCCAAAATAGAAGGCATCAAAGCTTGGGAGGCAACCATCGCTTCATAAGCAAGATGTGCATATGCTTCTGCTGCTTTAATCGAGCCTATCTGGTTTTCCAAAATAGGCTTTGTGCCATAAAGCTTTTTGCCATCCCGAGCAACATGGTGTGCTAGTAGCGTATTTAAGCTCAAATGGCGTTCAAAGGCGTGGCGTCTGGCAAAACAAGGTCCACGCTTTAATTTATCTTTGTACTGTTCCCAAATCGGCTCAAACAGCTCTCGCAGGTGATGGATGTTGGCATCATCAGAGATGACGAGAAACAAGTTGATATCAGACTCATCTTCTTGATAAAACCCTTGAGCTAAGCTTCCATACAAAAACACAGCTTCTAACTGATCGCCGAGCCCGGATGAAAGTTGTTTTACGATTTGATTCACACTACTTTTCATGATGTTATTTATTATAACTATTTATGTTAAGTATGTCATCTTAAAATGACCTTTGTGATTTTATAGGTCAGTTTATTTAGAACTGGGTATAATTTTCGGTATTGTATCTTGATTTTTTAGATGAATGGTAAGTAAAAAGTCATAAAGAAATCGGTCAATAAAATGACCATAAACAAATAGCCTCACTTTCTTTGTTACGAACCACCATCATCAAAAAACTAAAAGAGTCAAACATAAATGTAACAGGGGTTTTTATGCGGGTATTGATAACGGGGGCTACTGGTTTTGCAGGGTCGCATCTCGTTGATTCGTTATTAGCAGAA
>JANQSK010000181.1 GCA_028284105.1 Anaerolineae bacterium | reverse complement strand
CGAGCGCCATCAGCAACGGCCGTTAAGTCAGAATCCATATTCCCTGTCGTGCGGGTGATAATTTCAGTCAGCTCCTCAGCAGAGGGAAACGTCACATTCACTTTGAAAATAAAGCGATCAAGCTGAGCTTCAGGGAGAGGGTAGGTTCCTTCTTGTTCAATAGGATTTTGAGTTGCCAAGACAAAAAATGGATCAGGCAATGTGTACGTGCTGTTTGCTACGGTCACCGTTTTTTCCTGCATTGCCTCTAGCATGGCTGACTGCGTTTTGGGCGTCGCGCGGTTAATTTCATCTGCCAAGATCAGGTTGGCAAAAACAGGTCCCTGCTGGAACCGGAACGCTCGCTGGCCGTTTACTTCTTCCATAATGTCCGTACCGGTAATATCCGCGGGCATCAAATCAGGCGTAAACTGGATACGGCTAAAATCAAGTGACAGCACTTCGCCTAAGGTGCGAATGAGCATCGTTTTCCCAAGACCCGGCACACCTTCTAGCAAGACGTGCCCACCGCTCAGGATGCCCACAAGAACGGTTCGAACCACATCCTGTTGGCCCACAATCGCCTTGCCCACTTCCGCTTCGATATTAGCGGCCGTTTCTCTAAAATCTTGTACTGAAAAATCAGCTACTTGTTCCATGAATCCTCTCTTTGGGGGGTAATTGGATATTGGGTATTGGGTATTGGGGTAGTGATCCGAGCCATACAAGCTCTTCACTGGGAATTATCAAGTGCTTAGTTTGGTTTATTTGATAAGTTGCTTGATTTTCTTTAATGGCTTGACCTGAGTTCCTAGCTTGTTTTGTGGTTTTAACTAAAGCATTAAGCTGTTTCCCAATGATTTCAAGCTGTGCAGCAAATTTAGTATAAGTATTGGTATCGATTAAACTTCGACTATGGCATTGATTCAACCAATATTTAGTTTCAAATAAACTGCCGCGAGTATAATATAAAAAGTTAACCTTCTCACCATAGTGGTATCGGCCCAACGATTCGGCAATATTTGCTCCGATCGAATCAGCGGAGCGGACTACCTGTTGGCCAACTGAATTTCGAGCAAACTCTCCCCAACGCATCACAATTTGCCAAATTTCATTGCTCAAAAGCTCAGCTCCTTCCAGAACCCTCAACTTTTCCATAACAAACAGCCTTCTCTAAAATCCCTAATGACCAATTTCTAATGACCAATTACCCTTATTACCCATCAGGCTCCAATGATGAAAAATAGTCGCGAATGAACCCTTTCAAACCAAGCGGGATGTACTCATCTGACAAGGCCTCATTGGCGCTATCGCGATAATCACCAAAAACTTGATCATAGGGAACGACACTTTGTTCATCGGTAAATTCAGTTTCTGTTTCGCTCAATAGCCCACCGCATGTTTCTGGATTTGAAATACATTCAGCGGGTAATTCAATATCGACACCTTCTGATTCAGAAAGCTCGTTAATTTCAATGGGATCTGGAACAAAAACGGTATCAGGTGAGCCGCCACCAGCGCCAGCACCCCCACTTCCTAGCTCTTCACCGCCAGCCAGACCAGAGCTGCTACTCCCAGAGCCTTGACCTCCGCTACCTTCCCCTTCACCTTCGCCCTGACCTTGAGCACTGCCTTCACCTTGGCCTTCTTGGCCTTGTTGACCACTTTGGCCTTGCTCACCTTCAGCACCTTGCTGGCCCTCTTGACCTTCCTGACCGGCTTGAGCCACATCTTGGCGGCTTTCGCTAAGCGCAGAGGCTGCCCCTTCTGCTTGCTGAGCGGCGGCGTTTTCTTGGGCACGTTGTTGTAGGGTTGCGCTGGCCTCCTGTAAGTCTTCTTGGGCAGACTCCGTATCCCCATTTGCTAGTGCTTCGGATGCCTCGTTGAGTTGATCAGACAGTTCAGAATCGGTTCCGGCCAAAGCATCGGCCGTTTCTGCTAAATCTTGTGCCAATTCCTGCTGCTCTTGTTGAGAAAGCTGCGGCAATTGGTCCGCAATTTGAGATGCTTCAGCACCAGCCTGCCCTAAATCACCGTTTTGCAGATTTTCACCAAACTGTTGGGAGTTGGCGTTATTAGATAACGGCTGGCCCGCTTGCTGTAATGTTTCTTGTAAGTCGGACTGGTCGTTTTGATTCCCAAGTTCAAGCAGATTAGCTTCCGCTTCCGACAAAGTGGCTACCGCTTCTTCTTGACTGAGATTTCCCTGTTCAAGCTCTTCAATAGCAGACTCTAATGGCTGCACCAGCTCTTCTTGTTGTTCAGATGATAAATCAGGATTTTGCAATATCTCTTCTTGCAGTGCTTCTAGCTCAGCAACTTCTTCGGCAATGGCTTCATTGACGGTGCGCTGTTGCGTCAAAATAGCGGATTGTGGATTTTCTAGATACCAAGCAAGTAGGAGCAATAAAATGCCTAATAGAATAATGGTCCAATCGCGCCGTTCAATTTCGAGTGGGAGCTGTTGAATGGTGTTGACGCTTTGAACGGCCGTTAATGTGTCATTCAACTGCTGTTTCGCTAAAACGGTGGGAACTTCTAACGCCTGTTCATGAATCTCAACGGCCGTACTGGTGCGTTCAGCCAATTTAAACTGCCGATCGGCAAAATATGCCTGTTGAAGGAGAGACCGTCTTTGAAATAAGACGACTAACAGCGTGATGAGTAATCCACCAAGCATCAAACCCCCAGCCCACCACAGCAGTTCATCATTCGTAATCAACGGCCGAAAACGAGACAGCGTTGCCAACACAGCTGAGAGCAGTAGCCCCGTCAAAATGCCACGGGGTACCCACAGCAAACCATCTCGCAATCGGCGACGGCCGTTCCATTGATTCAGTTGGGTTTTGAGTGTGTCAAAGTTTTCAACCATTATTGTTTAGGGTGCTTCCTACTGCTTTCCGGAAAACGCTTCAGCCTAATCGACAGCAATCTGACGGACGCGCCGAATGGTCAAGCGGTATAAAAACCAGGTAATGATGCTATAGAAAAAGATAAACAGCGGCCATGGTGACGGATAGATGACGGTACGGCCGTAAATGGTGTTCTCATAAAATAAAAGCGCCCCTTCATCCACTAAAATAATGTCGCTCCAAATCATCGTTGCCGGCAAATTAAACCCAGACGCCACATGTGCCAAAAAGGTGGCCACAATTTCAACTGTTTCTGAGTTTGCAGTGGATGTTGCGAAAAGCAGCGGGCCAAGAATAATGACAAACAAAAAGAGTAACGCTGGCAGCCCAAAAGTGACCAACAAAATGCCAGCATACGTCAGAACGCTTGCGCCCAGCGTCGTTTTCATTCGCGATGAGCTATATAGCCCATACATCCCCACAGCCAATGAAGCGACGATGAGGATCAGTTGTGACAAAATCAGCTCTGTAAAGTTCACGCCGCCCAACAAGAAGGCAAAGCTTTGCAATGGGACGGCAGCCAAAATCAAAAGCACCACATAGCTTAATGAGGAGAGCAGCTTACCTTTTACAAAATCGGGAGCAGAAAGAAGGGTTGTCCTTAGCAAATCAAAAGTTTGTCTTTCTTTCTCGCCACTAATGGCACCTGACGTAAAGGCTGGCGCCACAAACAACACCAAGAATCCTTGAATACCCACAACTGTGGTAAACAAGACTTTCCCTGCGACTTGGATATCATTCCCACGCGTAGCGCCTGAGTTGATAAATGCTAAGTACATCAAAATAATGAGTCCGCTCATAATGGCAAGGTAGCTTGTGAGCACAACAAATGCCCGACGACCACGCATCCGGCTTCGCAGCTCTTTGATCGTGACAGGATTGCTAGCCTGTTTGCGTAGCGTTTGGGTCGCTCTTTCGAGAAAGGTCGGTTTTGTTGATTCAATTGTTTGTTCAGCCATATCGTTCAGCTCTTCTAATAATCCCAAATCCTAAAAAAATGAGGGCGATGATGTAAATAACGGTCGGGGTTAATAGCCCCATTGTCACAGACCCTACTTCACGGCTTGGCAACCAAAATGACCACAAACCAAACCACAGCAAGGCATTGTTGAGCAGTCGAAACAGCAGGAGTCCACCATAAGTGGCGGCTAAGGTCATTGATGATGCACGAATAAAGGTGGAGAGGTACATGCCCAAGGCGGCGGAAAATAAAATTTCGATCCACGGCCGAATAACGGCCGTTATGCCTCCTGCTAATCCGAGAATATAAAACGCCTCTCGGGTAAAAAATCCACCAATCCCTAAAACGAGCCCTTCGATGACAGTTAAAATCAGCAAAAAGGGCCAAATGCCTAATCGTCGTAAGCTACCCAACGTTTTGGCGACTAGAATGGTGCTGGTAGGCTGCGGCGTTAGGCGCAAAATGTCCCATGTGCCTGTTTCTTGCTCAATACTCAGAGTTGGCGCGGTTAAGGCAGGTGCCATCATGACGCCATATAGTGTCAATATCGAGATAAGCACGCCCGGAATACAGACCAAAGCCGAAACCAAGGATAAGACGGTATCAACCCCATAAAGATAGGAACGATTGGTCAGCCCGCCACAGGCCCCCATCACAAGCGCAACGAATACAAAAACGGCCGTTCTTTTACGTAAGCTCACGTAGAAAGGGTTGGGTTCGCCAATGTACCCGGCCTCTCGTCGGTAAATTGGATTATTTTTTAATGTTCGAAAAAAGGTTCGCCATTCACGAAATGTCAATTGACAACACCTTGGGTCACCTGGAGGAAAACATCCTCCAAATCCCCTTGTTCTTCATGGAAAGAGACAATTTTGATGCCATCACTAATGAGTGAGCCCAAAAGCTCGCTCAAGGCTTCATCATCTCCATTAAAATCAAAA
>JANQSK010000877.1 GCA_028284105.1 Anaerolineae bacterium | reverse complement strand
GCCAAAGACACTGAAGAAAGCGTTCGAGAAAAGCTGCAAAAAGGTTTAGATGACAACGTCGATCTTTTTATTAGCTCTGCGGGCGTTTCTGTTGGTGCTTATGATGTGGTAAAAGCTGTTTTGGAAGCTGAAGGAAATGTAGGCTTTTGGCGCGTTCGCATGCGCCCAGGAAAGCCACTTGCTTTTGGAACCTACAAGAATGTACCGTACCTTGGTTTGCCTGGAAACCCCGTTTCAGCCATGGTTTCTTTTGAACGATTTGCGAGGCCAGCGATTTTGAAGATGGCGGGTCGGACACAGCTTGATAAACCTCAACTTGAAGTAGTAATGCAAGATGAAGTCGATTCTGATGGACGTGAAAGCTACATTCGGGCGGTGGTTGAAAAAACACCAGACGGATACATTGCCACAACAACAGGTGGACAAGGCTCCCACATGATGACTTCTCTAACCAAAGCCAATGCATTAGTCATTATTCCTGAAAATCAAAAACTGGTTAAGAAGGGTGAGAAGTTAATGGCATGGATGCTTGATTGGCCTGAGACCGTATTTTAATCGATTTCCCATCTTATCTAAATTTCACTTCCTCTATATTCTTCCCTCACTTGGAACAAAAACCTGAATCCCATTACTATCGTTGAACACAGCATTTTGGGGTGATTGGTAAACACGAAAAGCCACAAAGCAATCGCCTAATGATGCGGCTGCGTTTAGCAATAAAGCGATTAAAAGCAGGCTTCCAATCGTCTGAGGTAGTAACAAGAGCAAAACAAGGCCACCAAGCGTCATGCTGATTAGTGGTGTCAGGGTCATTCTTAAATATTGAGAACGTGTTAAATAATCCCCAGGTGAAAGCCCCGCTAGAAGGTAGTAATAACGAAAATAGTAGACGGGCTTTTTTCCCATCAACTGTAATGTGAAGCCATGTAGCCATTCGTGGAAGAACATTGAGCCTACAAAAATGATGAGTCCAAGTCCAATTGAACCCCAAAGTGGAAATGTTGGTGTCTGAAATAGGGAATAAGGTAGCCCAAAGGCTAGATAAAGTTGATAGGGAACCCATAGAATCAACAGCGCCAACCCAAAAGGAACTAACGCTAAAAAATTGGCAATGAAGAATAATTTCCACGTTGGCATATCAAATTGTTGAAATAGTTTTTGGTAATGGACGTATCCAGGTGGGGAGGTGATTTCTGCCATAGCTGGCAATAGAGTAAACAGTAAAAAGTGATAAGTAAATAGGCTTGTCAGTACTTATCACTTTTTATTTAGGTCAGTCTTTGTTCTGTTAATTATATTGTCGCTTTAATAAGTCGATGCCAGGTCGGAGTTCTTTTTCATAGAGGTCTGCTTGTTTGTAAACTTGAAAACCCGCTTTGAAATAGACTTGATACGAATAGGTAAAATTTTCCTTATCCGTATCTGTTCGAACTGTTTTTATCCCGCGATCCCAAAATTCATTCAGCGCGTGGAGAGTTAGATTGTATCCAACTCCTTTGTTTCGCCACGGCCGTATTACGCTTAAACTTCCTAAAACCCCCATGCTTTCATCACTCACGCATTTTTCGTTGTTGAGACAGGATCCAATAACTTGCTCACCATTCATCGCAGTAAAAATAAGTCCTGGCGAGTTGAAGTAAGGTTGATCCTCATCCCGATTGGGTGATTCGGGTTCATTTTTTATGAATTCTGGAAGGGGATTTGGTTTTGAGACATGCTTTTCGGTTTCCTCATTTGGAACGCCCCAATGATCGATAAAGGCTTCTTCTAGCGCATCACCTACTTTTGGCCAAAGCTCTTTTGTCACATTGTGAACGGTAATTCCTTCAGGCCAATTTGGCTTAGGTGGAGGTGCCACCATTGTTGTTTTGAGGAAGATAAAAGAGCGGGTTAACTCAAACCCTTGATTGAGATGAAGCA
Organism: Anaerolineae bacterium; assembly: GCA_028284105.1. Lineage (GTDB taxonomy): Bacteria > Chloroflexota > Anaerolineae > Promineifilales > Promineifilaceae > QQUD01. The sequence goes on along the minus strand of JANQSK010000877.1, from coordinate 1,611 downwards.
AACGGCCGTTTTTATTGGTCTCAAATATCTCTGAATGCAAAACGACTCTTGCTTCAGGGGGTGCCATCACCATACGCTTCCGTGCTTCCGCTTCTGCCCACTCTAATAAGTAGGTGCCAATGCCCAGGTTGCAAAAATCAGGATGCACAACCCCATAAGCTGTGAAGGTCACAAAGGGCTCTTCCTGCTCAAAGTAAAGATAGGCAACGGCCGTTCCCGCTTCATTTTCAATCAATACTGTGTTCAATGGAAGATAGACACCTTCCATCTCCATATTCCGTCGCTGACGAAACTCTGAGATGGTATCTTCCCCTCTCTCAGCCTGGGAGCTTGCGTTCATGATTTGTACGACAGCCGGAATATCATCATAGGTAGACGGCCGTATCGAAAACCCTGCGGGGAGCGTTGTTTGGGACATGATTGACCTCCTCGTTCAGCTAAATTAGGATAATTCTTTTTTGTAGGATTCATGCATTTGTGTTTTGTGCATGCCTGCTTTTTCATAGAGACGGGTGGCACCGGTAAGGCTTGAGGCATCTACCCCAAGATCTGCCCGTTTGATGCCCCGTTTATAAAATTCTCCAAAGGCATGATGGAGCAATGCCATGCCCAACCCTTGTTTACGCCAAGGGCGACGAACGCCTAGATTGTTGACATGCCCTTTTTCTGGGTCCTCAGTCGTTTGGGGTTGACACAAGCAGATACCGGCGACTTCATCACCGTCCATGGCCACAAACCACAGCTTAGGATCAAAGAATTCGGCCGTATCGACAATATGCTGCCAGTTGCGGATGCCTTCTTCCTCTGGAATTTCGGTATGTCCAAAATGGTCGCGAAATGACTCATTATTCGCACGCCAGATTGCAGGTAAATTATCAAATTCTGCAAAAGTGGTTAAGCGAATGTGCTCAGGAAAGTTGGGTGCTGGCGGTTGTTCATTCAACTCAATATGCATGGTGAGATAACATCTTTCCAAACTATAACCTTTATCAGCAAATATTGACTTTGCGTGGGCGTCATTTTCATGAACATAGGTCAAGACAGACTGTTTTTCTTTAATTGAATGGTTTCCAGCTAGCGTCTTGGCTAAAGCTTCCCCCCAATTCATGAAAAATGTGCCAATCCCTTTGTCCCAATAATCAGGATGTACCTTGCCCCATACATAGTTTTTGACGGGTTTTGATTTATAGAATAGATCAACATACCCTACAATGTTGCCTTCTTCTGTTTCTACGACACGGCTATGATCTAAGTTGAAATTTGGTGCTTTCCATTCACTGAGTAATTCACTGACGCTTGCTTCGGCTTGGCCAGAAATCTCAATGTCACAGAGGTTGATTACTTCAACAACGGCCGTTACATCATCTAATTCTACGGGCCTAACTCTTAAATTGTTTGATAATTGTTCTAAAGAAAGATAATCAGTCATTTTGTCTTACCTTTTGCAAAGGAGTGAAAGAAAGATAGGTCATCAATGTCAATTTTAGATTACCTATCCTTACTCATTTAGGTGTGTTATCCACGTGGGTTTCGAGATTCAACAACAATACCCATCGTTTCGAGTGCTAAAAAGAGCTGGCTTGGATCTGCCATGCGTAACGCCCCAGCCAT
>JANQSK010000156.1 GCA_028284105.1 Anaerolineae bacterium | reverse complement strand
GATTGAGCCCCACATCCGTCAATTGGTCACGAAAACAATCGACAGCTTCATTCATAAAAAGAAAGTTGATCTTGTTAAAGAGATGCTTTATGAAACGCCTGCGCGCGTCTTGTTTGTCTTCTTGGGTATCCCTGAAGACGATTTGGACAAAGTAAAGCAATGGTCAGAAGGGCGTGCTTTGCTCACATGGGGCAAACTTTCTGACGAAGAAATCATGGCGCAAATCCCTACATTTATTGAATATTTGCGCTATTGCTTTGATTTGGTGGATCGTCTTGAAAAAAATCCGGGTGAAGATTACACCAGCGAACTGCTCATTCGGCTTGAAAAAGAAAAGCCTGAAGGGTTTCATAAAGTGCACGCTGTCCTCACCCTATTTGGCTTGCTAATGGCCGGACACGAAACAACGACGAATCAATCGGGCAATGGCATTCGAACCTTATTGCAACATCGAGAAAGCTGGGACGCCCTTTGCAGCGATCCAGCGCTTATTCCCAACGCCAGCGAGGAGATCATTCGCTACGATTCGGGTGTGATCTCATGGCGGCGCGTTGCCAAGCAGGATATCCCCTTCCCAGATTTAGACCTCACTATCCCCAAAGATGCTCAAATTTTGGTGATGCTTGGGGGTGCCAATCGAGACGAAGCACACTTCAAAAATGGCGAGACATTTGATATCTATCGCAAAAACGCCAAGCAGCATCTTTCGTTTGGACAGGGCAATCATTACTGTCTTGGTGCGCCTTTGGCACGCCTAGAGCTGATCATCTTTTTAGAAGAGTTGACGAAGCGTATTCCAAGTATGCGCTTAATTGAGGATCAGACGATCAATTTTTCACCGAATACCAGTCATCGTGGGCCTACATCGCTTTGGGTGGAGTGGGATTAGGCAAGATTTGAGCATACTTTTTAAATAGACGTCTTATGGACCCCCGCCTTCGCGGGGGTGACAATTTTAGGAGCCGCATTTTTTGAGACTATCTATTTGATTATTTACTTTTTTGAAGGATTACTATGACCGTTTGGGAAAACAACGAATTTAGCAACCATGAACGTGTAACGTTTTATCAAGATGAAAAAAGCGGACTCGTGGCCATAAATGCCATTCATCGGCTGATTAACGGCCGTTGTGGGGGCGGTATTCGCTTTTACCCTTATGCCTCCACAGAGGCTGCCTTAACGGATGTGCTACGACTCAGCCGCGCCATGACCTGCAAAATGGTTTTGGCGGGTGCCCCCATGGGCGGCGGAAAAACGGTCATCATTGGCAATCCACAGCGTGACAAAACACCCGAGCTTCTAAACGTGCTTGCCCAATTTATCAACAGCTTCAATGGTCAATACACAGCTGGTCCCGATGTCGGTACAACGGGCGAGGATATGGCAGTGATGTCAAAGGTCTCCTCCTATGTTGCTGGCGCGGGTGAAGGCAGTACGGCCGTTCCCACTGCCTACGGCGTTTTTCGTGGCATCCAGGCTTGTGTCAAACACCTCTACAATCGAGATGACCTAAGGGGGTTGACGGTTGCTATTCAAGGAGTGGGTGGAGTTGGTGAACGTTTGTGTCACCATCTCAAAGAGGCAGGAGCTGAGTTGATCATTGCAGATGTAAATGAAACGGCCGTTGCGCAAGTTGCCCAAGAAACGGGTGCCAAGGTCGTTTCCACCGATGCCATTCTGTATCAGAACGCAGAAATCTTGGCCCCCTGCGCGCTTGGTGCCATCCTTAACGATATGACCATCCCCAA
>JANQSK010000137.1 GCA_028284105.1 Anaerolineae bacterium | reverse complement strand
ATGTGCCAAAACGGCACGTCCTGTTGATGAAGCGTGGACAGGCAATCGGCTTCCGATAAATTGTGAGATTCCCACTCGATATTGGCTAAGAGTTTCATCAATAACGAGCATGTGCCAGCGATTATCATCTGCCGTATCACGGGGATTGTTTTGTGAGATATGGAGGGTTTCTAGTGTGACGGTTTCTTTGGTTTGCTGGGAGAGTTGGCGAATACAGGCGTGGCTGATGGTGCGCAACTCGTTTGAGCGCATCGCTCGACCACCCATTGCCACCATCTCAGATCCGAGCCGGTAATTTCCTTCCGGTGTACGACGAAGCAATCCTTCATGCTCTAGCGCAGATAAGATGCGGAATGTGGTTGTTTTATTGAGTTGAGATGTTTCGGAGAGATCGTTTAATGACCAGACGGGTTTGTCATCATCAAATAGTTTTAAAAGAAGAATTGCTCGGGTGACTGCTTGAGTTCCCGGATATTTTTCAGCCATTGGTGCCTCATTTCACAATGTGAGCAATTGTACCGGATGGTGAAAGGCACGACCAGAGCCTGTTAGATTTAAGAAGGGATAGAGTGTTAAGCGCGGGATGAAAAGTGAAGGGGTGAAGAGTGAGGAGGTGATAAGTTCAGATACTAATCCCTGATCCCCGAATCCCCAGCCCCTAGTCCTCCAAATCCACAATCCCTTTCTTCAGTGCCGTCAGCACCGCTTGGGTCCGGTCATTGGCGTGAAGCTTGGCAAGAATTTGACTGACGTTGTTTTTGACGGTGCCAGGTGCAAGAAAAAGCTCACCGGCAATTTCTTGATTAGGCTTACCTTGGGCCATCAAGCGTAAGATTGACATTTCTCGTTCTGTAAGTTTTTCAAGAATAGGATCATCGGTGTTCTTTTTGATGGGGGTTTTGTCGAGTTGATTAAACGCTTCGAGAACCTTACCTGCAATATTGGGGTCGAGGTAGGTGCGACCTTGATGAGCTTCTTTAACGGCCGTTACAATTTCATCACTTTCTGCATCTTTTAATAAATAACCCGAAGCACCCGCCCGAATTGCATCAAAAACCCAATCATCTGAATCATAGGTAGTGAGGACAATGACTTTCGTGCTAGAAAGTGCAGTGCGAATTTTGCGGGTGGCATGAATCCCATTGAGCACGGGCATCTTTAAATCCATCAAGACAACATCTGGCTTGTGTTGAACGGCCAACTTGACCGCTTCTTCACCATTTTCCGCTAATGCAATAACCTCAACCTCTTCTTCATATTGAAAGATGGTGTTTAGACCCTTTCGCACGACGTCTTGATCGTCACAGATGATGAGTTTTAACATATGAATCCTTTTGTTGGATGATGTGCATAACGTATTTTGTAGTGCGTAACACGAAATACGTTATGCGTAGTGCGTAGAAAATGGCTACTTTGGTATTTTTAGCACAATTTCAGTGCCTAGAGTGGGCTGACTATTAATCAATAATTCCCCATTGATAAGCTGCGCCCGTTCTTCCATGCCGATGATGCCAAAACGGCCGTTTTTTTGCACAGCCTCTCGGTCAAATCCAACCCCATTATCCTGAATGACGAGACGGGTTTCGGTGGTAGATTGCTGTAATGAGACGTTAATTGTAGAGGCTTGGGCGTGTTTTTCTGCATTAACCAGCGCTTCATCACAAATGCGATAGATGGTTTGCTCCACTTCGGGGGGGAGTCCGATGATGTTGGCTAAATCTGTGTTAATCGTGATGCCAGCTCGGTCACTAATGTTATTTGCCCGCTGTTGAATGGCCCCAATAAGCCCTAACTCTTCTAGAGGAGAGGCACGTAGTGCACTAATGGCGCGGCGTGCTTCTGATAGCCCCGAGCGTATTTGAGATTGGGCTGAGGCCAATTCCGTTTTTGCTGCTTCTGGATCGTGTTTAAGAAGGGTGCCGATCGCTTGAAGAGAAACGGCCGTTCCCGACAGGGAGTGTGCCAATGTGTCATGTAGCTCGCGGGCAAGGCGATTCCGTTCTTGGCTGGTGGCGAGCTGTTCCATCATGACGGCTTGAGCAGCTAACTGCTGGTTTGCTTCTTGAAGTGCTGTGTTTGAGCGACGCTGCGCCGAAGCGAGGGTACCTGTGATAAAGCCCACAATAAGCGTTACACCCAGAAGCACAAACCCCCGTACAGCATAAATGCCCCAGAAGAGTGCATCCGATTTGAGAAGAAATGGCGTGATTGTGTACGCTAATCCAGCCAGCACCAATGCGCCAATAAAGCCGCGCACGCCAAATTGCCAGCTAGCCAGAATGACAGGCACCATAATAAAGAACTGGCCCATCGCATGAATCCGATTGACATCTTGAAGAGACCAGCCGATTTCAATAAAACGAGGATTGGCCAAAAGCTCAGTGCGGGGAAACCACACACTGTAAATCAGATCGATATGCGGCGCTAAAATGCCAAGAGCCAAAGCCCATATCAACAGTTTGTTTCGATCGCTGTTGGGCCAATTTACCAAAAGCATCAAGAGAATAACAGGCGTGATTAGAGCCATGGCCCACCCATCAAAAACCCATTGGCGGACGAGAAAGTAGGATAGAAGAATCGCTACAATGGCGCCCACAAATTTTAAGCCGATGGCAAATTGATAGGTTCTGATTAGTAAGTCATACGGCCGTTCACTCATGCAAAGATTATAACGGGTCGCCATAACTTTAAAAGAAGAAATAAGGCCCGTTATTTTTGGCACTAACATTCGTTTTTCAACAGGTTGAGTTATAGATGATTTATTGAGCATTGGCTCTTCTCTCAATGACATTACCTGCACCCCAGCCGATAAACCCACCCCAAACCAATCCCAGCAAGGGCAGAAATATAGGTCCTAAACCAACATCTGGTGCAAATGCCGTTATCAAAAAAACGCCAACAATGCCACCAAAGAATAGCCCAGTAACTGTCCCAAACTCTCCTTGCCCGCTCCAAGCTAAGAGTAGCCCAACGGCCGTTCCCAAAACCGCCCCAATTACACCCCCTAGGATGCCACCCCAAAAGAACATAAAAATTAGGCCTAGATTATCATTTCCAAAAGTACGTTCTAGAAACTCTGGATAGGCGAGGGCAAACAGGGGGCCTCCAAAAATTCCAAACATTGAGCCAAATAAAATACCGACTATTTTTCCGCGCCAGAAATATCCTTTGTAACTCATGAGGCTAACTCAGGAGATGGAGAGGGCGTTGCTTTTTCAACGGATGCTTCTATTTTCCTTAAGCCTTTGCTGCGTATTTTTGAGAAATTAAACATGTTGAAAAAGTGCATACCACCAAGCACCAGCAAGACAACCCCGATTTTGACGCTGATGTATTCAATGGCCTCGACGGTGTTGGTTGGAATCGTGCCAAACCGTAAATACATGGAAACAAAGCCGACATTAACGAGATAAAAGCCGACACGGAGCAGCTGATTGACTGCATCTGCAATTTCGACGTTGCCACCAAATGAGTCGACGAGGAACAAACGGCCGTTTTTGAATAGCGTATTTGCCACCCAAATGGTGATCGACAGGCTAACAATAACGTAAATAAGATAGGTAACTGCGACTAAGTTCATTTTGATCTCCTATGTTTTTATGTGGTTCGTTTGTAGATATGATGCCGTTTTGCGTAAACGCTTTGTAGTGGCTAGAGTCATGAGGAGATGGTGAACGCGGTCATTTTCAGATCACGATCACCCTTTTATTCCCAAAACGGACAAAGGAAAATCAGATGTCCCATCCAGATGCTGAAAAATGGAACGGCCGTTATCAAACAGAAGGACGTGGTAGACAGCAAAGCCCACCCCGAGAGTTACTTCGTGCTTATCACCAATTGCTACCTAAAAATGGATGGGCCCTTGATGCAGCTTCAGGTGTAGGAATTAACAGCTTCTATTTGGCTCAATTGGGTCTAAATGTGCTGGCGCTTGATATCTCAGAAGTTGGTTTACGGTTAGTACGCGAGAAAGCGATAGAGGAGGGTTTTCAGGTGAATACAGCCGTTTTTGACCTTTCCAACCCCCATCTGCCGGCTGATACATTCGACGTTATCATCAATTTCCGCTTTTTAGAACGCGCGACCTTTGCTGCTTATCGAAATGCGCTTAAAGTCGGTGGTGTGCTGATTTTTGAAACCTTTGTGTATGAGGGTGTTCCTGATGAGCCACACCCGTATTTTTTACTGCCTGGTGAATTAAATAGTGCTTTTCAAGATTGGGATGTGGTGCATTCTGCGGAAACGGCCGTTGAAGGGAGCCGATCTCATCAAATGAAGAAAGTGGCTCAGCTTGTGGCGCGGAAAGTATAAAAAAAGCGACGAACATCTATTATAGACTTTAGATGCTCGTCGCTCAGAGTGTGCAGAATCAGAGTTCGCTCTGCTTATCGAATCACGAGGGGGAGATAGATGACAGCTGCTGCGTTAGACAGCTCTTGACCATCTGGTGTGCCATCATTATCTGAATCGGTGTCAAGATAGTTTTTGATGCCATCGTTGTCCAGATCATTGTCATGACAACTGGCATTGCCCCATGAAGAACAACCGCGCAATAAATGAGAGTCGTCATTCACGTACTCATCAAAGTCAGGAATGCCATCATTGTCTGAATCGGTGTCAAGATAGTTTGGAATGTCATCATGGTCCCGATCTTTTGTGCGCTCTTCAGAATCGGGGATGTTGTCATTGTCCGAATCGAGATCGAGATAATCAGGCATACCGTCATGATCTGAATCAATATTTCCTTCGAACACATCCTGCATCGTATCCCCATCAGAATCTTGGTCTAGGAAATTCGGGATGCCGTCCCCATCAAAGTCTCCCGAGCCTTCAATTTCGTCCAAAATACCGTCGTTGTCTGAATCAGGATCTTGGGCGTTGGGTAATGCATCTCGATCTTTATTGCCAGGACCTTCTATACTGTCAGCAATTCCATCTCCATCTGTATCAGGGCCAAAGCCATTTAATAACCCTGCTTCAGAGCCGGTTGGAATGCCATCATTGTCATCATCTTCATCGAGATAGTTTGGAATACCATCATGGTCAAAATCACCAATTTGGAATGGTGCGCTGAGGTGGAAGAGTTCATCTGCCGTATTGACATCATCTCCATCATCATCTGCATCTAAGAAGTTAGGAATGCCATCCCCATCTGTATCATCATCCAATGGATTGTGATTCCCATTAACGTCTTCATCAACGGTCAAGACGCCATCGTTATCGTCATCACCATCTTCATAGTTGGGAAGTCCGTCACCATCGGTATCTTGGCCCCCTTCATCCAAATCATTGACGTCATCTCCATCTGAGTCGCTGGTGCAAAGCACATTGACAGCCACTTGGCTGAGTACACCTGAATCCCCGTTGGCTTCAGGCGAAATAAGGGTGACTTCGACTGAATTGGTGCCTGCAGGCACATTTCGCAAGGCAAAGCTGACCAAATTAAGCTCTTCACCATGAGAGCCTTGGACGACCGTTTCTGATTCAATAACGGGACCCGCTTTGGCATTGACAATGAGCACGCTGGAATCCGTGTGATTGCCAACAATCGCAGCGTGAACATAAATAGTTGTCGCTGTAGCCGTTGGTGTAAAAGTCAGGATGCGTTTGGCCTGATCCTGATTGATGCGATGATAGACAAATGACAGTGAGTCGTTACTCACATTGATAAAGCGACCTTCGGTTGGAAGCGTTGCCTGTGCAACCAAACCACGTACCGTTTGATAGCTTGTTTGGCTATGTTGCCAACTTGCAGTTAGCTCGTGGACAGGCGTAACGGCCGTTTCGAAAGCAAAGGCAAAGTTATTCACCTCAGAAGGCGCCGCCAAATTGATCGTTTCCATCACCGATTGATAAGTGACTAAATTGGGGAAAACTGCCGCTGTTAAATCAGGGCGAAGCCGTCCCACAAGCTGTGTTTCTAACTCATCGATAGTGATGTGAGGTGGCAAATTAAGCGTCGATGGATTGGTCGCATCATAGCGGTTACCAAGCCCTTGACCATAAAGCATGATACGTTCATGCTCACTCGATGGACAAATAGTGAGTTGAAGGGCATCAACTTCTGCCGTGTCACTATCTGTAGGTGCATCAACACCAATGTAGGGTGTGCTGTTTTCATCCACAGGAACGGCCGTTGCCGTGGCTTCATTCACGAAGTCAAAATTGATTGTTGTTTCATAATACATGACGGCCGAATCCCCTGGTGCAAGCGGATAGGCATCGAGCTGATAAACTGATAAATCATCAACATCAATATTGAGTGCAGGGTCATCTAGGCCAATATCATTAAGGTAGGTGTTCCCAAAATTGGTGATTGTAAAGCAGAAGGTGATAGCTGTGCCGACTTCACCAATAGCGAGCTTCTGGCTCGTTTCACAGCCTGCACCAGAATCATGTCCAGAATAAACGGTTTTATTCAAAGTAAGCGCCGGTGTGACATCATCAACCCCAAGGTAATGACTGTCGTCTGAATCGGTTGGTGAAGTAATGTTAGGAACGGGATTCCCTAAATTGTCTACAGGGGTGCCGATGACGCTGGCTGTACTGCTGTATTGTCCCGTAACGGCCGTTCCACTGGCGGTACATTCTGTTGATTGCCCAACTTCCAATAATGAAATAGTACAGATCGTACCTAGCTCACTATCAGTCACGGTGACATCTTCTAAATCGAGATTCCCTGTATTTTCAATGAGATAACGCCAAGAAACTGCCGCACCATCAAAAATAATAGGGCCAGTCGGCTCATCAGCGTCAAAGTCGTTGGTC
>JANQSK010000095.1 GCA_028284105.1 Anaerolineae bacterium | reverse complement strand
GCTGAACTAAAAGGCAAGAAAGTCCTTATTGTGGATGATAATGAAACCAATCGCCGTATCTTAGAACTTTACACGGAGAAATGGGGCATGCAGCCTGTTTTGGCCTGTGATGGATCGGAAGCACTTGCTTTGTTAAAAGAAAAATCTGATATCAGCCTAGCTATTCTTGATTTTCAGATGCCTGAAATGAATGGGCTTATGCTTGCCAAGGAAATGCGGAAGTTCCCTAAAGGTGCTCAACTCCCCTTATTCATGCTCACTTCTATTGGAGGAGATGACATTCGCTCTCAGGCAAAGGCTCTTAATTTTGCAAACTATATGCATAAGCCGATCAAGCCATCCATGGTTTTTGATGCGCTCGTTCAATACTTTGGAAACCGCACCACAACCAAGCGAAATCACCCCATCCTCACAAATGCGATTGATAGCTCCATGGGACTCAATCATCCATTAAGGATCTTATTAGCAGAGGACAACATGATTAATCAAAAGGTCGCTTTGCGCACCTTAGAAAGGATGGGATATCAGGCTGATTTGGCAAGCAATGGGTTAGAAGTGATTGATGCCATCAACCGTCAAACATATGATGTCATTTTAATGGATGTCCATATGCCGGAGATGGATGGGTTAGAAGCAACACGTTCGGTTCGAAACACATTACCTGCCAATGAGCAGCCTACCATTATTGCCATGACTGCAGGAGTGATGGCTCAAGATCGTGAAGCGTGTGAGCAAGCCGGTATGGATTTATTTATTGGGAAGCCATTCAAAACGGAAGAACTCGCAAATTTATTGATGTCTTGTCACACGAAGAAAGAAACGGCACCTATGAGCGCAGATTAGGTCTCAATTAAGTTAAGCTCACGATTGTAAATTCATCCAGCACCGTTTTTAATTGTGCAGGATCCATCATAACGGCCGTTCCGCGCACACCAGACCCAATTGAAATCTCATCTTGATCTAGAATCCGCTCATCGATATAGATAGGCATCTCCGTTTTAAGGCCAATCGGTGACACCGCTCCAATTTGATAACCCGTAATTTCAAACACTTGAGCAGGCTTCGCCATGGTGAGGCGGGATTTGCCTACCAACCGACGCAAGGCGCCCCAAGGGACCTGCTGGGGGCCAGCCATTAACACCATCACAAACGACTCTTTATCCAAACGAAACAGTAAACTTCGTACGATCTGCTCAGGCTTTTGATTGCGCTCTGCTGCGGCTTGTTCAAATGTCTCCACTTTTTTGGTGTGAACAAAAATGCGGTAAGGGATATCTAATTGATCTAATGTTTGGGTAACGGCCGTATTGATTGTCATGCCGCTAATTATACCCGATGCACTATCCAGTTCCTCCCTTTTATAGGTAAATCAGAGAAAGTTGCATAAAATACCTCATGCAATCAAATCACCCCTCCCTCCAACTGTTCGAAAAGCTTCTTGTTGCGTCACCATCAAGCCGCGAAGAAAATTTAGCCCGCATCGTCAAAGAGGAATTGACTCAAATGGGTGTTCCCTTTGAAACCGATCTGATGGGGAATGTGATGGTTCGTTTAAACGGCCGTTCTTCCACAGCCCCAACCTGCGTCTTTGCCGCCCACATGGATGAAATTGGGTTTGCCGTCAATAAAATCGAACCTAATGGAACACTTCGTGCCGTCCGCTCAGGGGGATTACTTCCCTGGAAGCTGGGCGAAGGCCCTCTCGAAATTTTAGGTGATAAGAAAACAATTGTTGGCGTTCTTTCGATGGGATCCACTCACACCGCAGCCGCTGCCAATCAGTCAATCAAATGGGACAATGTCAAAATATTGACGGGGCTTTCTGTTGAACAACTCACAGAAGCGGGCGTTCGCGTTGGCTCCTTAGGTGTGCCGACTCGTGAAATGCGTGGACCTGTTCTGTTTGGTGATCCTAATGATCCTCTTGTTGGGGCATGGACGTTTGATGATCGAATGGGGGTTGTGACGCTTATTCGTTTGCTCAAAACGATGCAGGATGAAGAAATACGGCCGTATCACCCCACCATCATCGCATTCACCGTTCAAGAAGAGGTTGGTGGACATGGCGCTAAATCTCTCGCCTTCCGTGAAAAAGCAGACATTTTTATCAGTGTCGATGGAGCCCCCATCCCCCCTGAAACCGCACTCTCCCTCGATGGTCGCCCAGCTGCTTGGAGCAAAGATCGTTTAGCCCCTTATGATCAAAAGCTGTTGGCTGACCTTTCTGAAGCAGCGGTTCGGGCTGGCACAGAATTGCAAACGGCCGTATTCGAAGGTGCCGCAAGCGATGCTAGCCTGGTGGCTTATGCTGGGGGAACCCAGCGCATCGCCTGTATTGGACAAGTGCGTGAAAATAGCCACGGTTATGAAGTAGCTCGTCTTTCAGTGTTTGATAACATGCTTAACACGTTAATTGAATTTGTTAAGTCTTGGGAAGGGTAAAGCTAAGTAAAGCTAAGAAGCAGCTATATTGCAGCTGCTTCTTAAATTTTCAGTATCTATTGTCGGAATGTTCCTTCTACTAAACAAAGGTCATTATTATTACTATCTTTTACAGCTATTGAATAAGAGTATGTCGCATTAAACGAAAATCCGGCTTGAAACATCCATTCTTGTACAGTATATGGTGATCCAAAATCAGTTGATGTTGGAATAACAACTTGTTCAATTTCGCCATTTTTCTGAGGTCCAAAGACGGTAATAATTCCTCTTTTAGCGTCTGGTGAAATATGTGTCCAATTTAATGTCACATCATCAAACAAATCATTTGATTTAAATAATCTAGTAATTGTCACCTGAAGACATTGTTGATTCTGTGTATTTCTATTTGTAGGGGTGGGTTCCTGTAGTACAGTAGGAACATTTCCTTCAAAAGGTACAACTAATGTTGAATCATTTAGAATCCAACCCTCAATGTCATTTTTAATGATACGGATTTTAAACCAACCCCCGGAGTCATTTTCATCAAGAATTTCCAGCACATCATTCTGAACCACTTTTGCCCTTGGCAACCCTTGTTCTGCTGAATCACGGGTATAAACATTTACATCTTCCCCCCTGGGAACAACAACAATCAACATTGTCCCAATAGATGGGGGTAATGTTGGTGTTGGTGATGGTAAGGGGGTCCGAGTTACAGTTGGTAGAGTAGGTTCTGCCGTTGGGGTATAAGTTACAGTTTCTGTTTCTTCGGTTATTACAACACTTATCTCTGTAGCCTCAATTTCTGGTGTAGGTGCTGGGGTGTCAGCTGGTAATAACGTAGGGGTAGAAGATATAGATATTATTTCACTTTCTTGCTCGAGAATAATTCTCTGGGACAAGGTATTGGATGAGATCACAAGATTTTGATTATGATCTTTGTAATCCATTTTTTTTACAACTAAACGCCCTGCAAATCTATCATGATCTATTGGAACTTCTAGAATGCTCGTCCCAAAATTATCTGTTTGGCTTCTAAACGGCGGACTGTCCCTAACATTTAACTCTACAAATGCATTTTTTATTGGTTCATCATTTTCATCAAGCACT
>JANQSK010000085.1 GCA_028284105.1 Anaerolineae bacterium | reverse complement strand
ATGGCTCTCAAATTGATGTCACCCGAAAAAATGCAAAACGGCATCTGAGTTTAGGGATGGGAGCACATTTTTGTATGGGCGCCCCACTGGCTCGCCTTGAAATGCGGATCATTTTGGAACAGCTGACCAAACGACTTCCTAATCTTCAATTAGTTAAGAATCAAGAGTGGGAATACTTGCCTACTTTAGTTTTTCGGGGTGTTCAAAAGCTTAACGTGGTTTGGGAAAAATAACATTGGGTACCTGTCAGGTTTCTAAAAACCTGACAGGTCGAGACTATTGATTTTAGAAATCGACAGCGTCAAGCCCCTTCAAACCTAAGATCTCACGCATTTCAGCAGGCGTTGCTACCTCACGTTCTAACTCATCTGCGAGGCGAACGACCTTTTCTACCAGCTCATGGTTCTTCGCTAATTCACGACGACGGACAAAAATATTATCCTCAAGCCCAACGCGAACGTGGCCGCCCATGATAATTCCCATTGATGCCATATGGAATTCATTAGGGTATCCAACGCCGATCACCGACCATTTATAATTTTCTGGACCAAAAAGCCGATCGGCCGTTTCTATCATCGTCATAAGCGATTGAGGTTCGGCCGTTAAACCACCCAGCACACCCAAAACGAATTGAATCCAAAATGGCCCTTTAATCAATCCTTGCTTGACTAAAAAGTGAAGGTTGTGAAGATGCCCTACATCATACGCCTCAAATTCAGGCATCACATTATTCTCTTCCATCGTCTTGGCAAAAATTTCCATACTGCCAAACGTATTTGAAAAGATAAAGTTTTTTGTTCCTTCGACATATTCCTTTTCCCAATCTAACTTCCATCCCAGTTTATTAAATCGATTGGCAACAGGATGCATTGAGAAGTTCATTGATCCTAGATTGAAAGAGGCTAATTCAGGTTTGCAAAGTGCGGCACCGCGTAATCGCTCCTGTGGCGTCATGCCCATACCGCCACCCGTTGTGATACACACCACTGCATCTGTATTTTCTTTAATCCCCATTGCAATCTCTTTAACAATTTCAGGATCAGATGAGGGCGCCCCATTTTCAGGATTACGCGCGTGAATATGAATAGAAGATGCGCCTGCATTTGCACAAGCAACTGCATCAGAGACGATATCTTCCGTTTTGTAAGGTAAGTGTTCCGACTGTGAAGGAACAGTAATTGCGCCAGTAAGCGCAGCAGTAATAATCAGTTTATCCATAATATTTTAATGTTGTGCTAGCTGGCTAATCATTTTCTCTTCTAGCCAAACGAGCCTAAATTTATTTTGCGTTTTGCTGTAGTAAATAATTAATAAGACGTTCTCTAGAGGCTTGCATCTCTTCTTCTGACCATTGCCCCATGAACCCTTGTCCGCTTTTAAACCCAAGCGAACCTTGTTCAACGAGCCCAAGCAGGGTGGAAGAAGGGGTAGGTGCTGCATTAATGTGAGGCAAGATGTAATCATGAATCGCTTTGGTTAAGTCAAGGCCCACCATATCTGCATTTTCAACGGGCCCAAGAATCGGCCAGCGTAACCCAGGACCATATCGAATGCATTCATCCACAGTGGCTGCGTCAGCGATCCCTTCATCAATAATGGCAAATGCTTCACGCCATAGCGCATGTTGAAGCCGATTGGCGACAAACCCAGGCACATCTTTGTTCACTTTGACCGGATGTTTGCCAACGCGCTTGAGTAAGTCAAAGGTGTTGTTAACGGCCGTATCATCAGAATCTTTTGCTTTTATGACCTCAACCAATGGCATCAAATAAGGTGGATTCCAAAAGTGAGTTCCAACGATCCGCTGCCTATTCTTTGAATGGGAAGCGATCTCAGTGATGCTCATCACCGATGTATTGCTGCATAAGATTGTCTTGTCAGGACAAATTTCATCCAGTTCAGCAAAGATTCTTTGCTTTAAAGCCATATCTTCATAGACAGCTTCAATCACATAATCACAATCTTTGCAGATTGGTATTTCTGTTGAAAGTGATAATCGACTGAGAATAATTTCAATGTCATCCTCAAACTGAACCCCGTTTGCCATCATCAACTCAATGTTTTTGGCGATGCGTTCAGGAACCGTCGACAGACTTTCTAGCGATGGGTCAATGACTCGGACCTTGTGACCAGCAGCTGCAAAGACTTGAGCAATGCCATGTCCCATTAAACCAGACCCGATGACGCCTATTTTTTCACTCATCATGTTATCCAGCTGTGTAGCCACCATCGACATAGAGAATTGCACCGGTCATAAAATCAGATGCTTTTGATGATAAGAACAAGATTGAGCCAATAAAATCTTCTGGCTCCCCAAGACGACCGATTGGAATTCGTTTCAAGAAATTTTTGTAAAAGGCATCATCATCAAACATCCACTGAGTTAAGGCAGAGCGGAAAACAGTCGGGGCAATGGCATTGACATTGATTCCATATTGTCCCCATTCACAGCCCAGTGATTTTGTGATGAGGTCCGTAGCTGCTTTGGATGGACTATAAGCAGAGTAATTGGCCATGCCTAGCTTCCCGCGTGTTGAGGAAATAATGATTGCTTTGCCGCCGCGCCCTTGCTCGACCATCACTTTGCCTGCTTCTTTTAGCATCAGCCAGGTGCCTTTTACATTAACATCCATGACCATTTCCCAATCTTCCAGAGGTTGTTCAAGGATAGGGGCAGGCTTGCTCACGCCAGCTGCAGTCACAACGATATCGATACCACCATAAAGCTCAACTGTTTTGGCAACGATTCGCTTATTATCATCGTGGCTTACCGGATCGCCAGCCTCGAAAGCGGCATCAAAACCTGCTTCAGTTATCGATGAAACCAAAGGTGCAAGTGTTTCTGTCTTTCGCCCTGTACACATGACTTTTGCACCAGCTTTTGCGAGCCCCATAGCGGCAGCGGCACCGAATGCCCCCGTTGCCCCTGTAACGATAGCCACTTTACCTTCAACACTAAATAGGTCTTGTGGCGATGGAATTGTATTCATAAATTTCTCCTACTCAATAATGGAGGCAACTTTTTGATATTGCCTCCATCTGGCGAACTTTGTTTATCAAATTTTGCAGTTAGGCATGCTTTCCAACTTGCCAGCCCTTTTCACCAAAGAGGCCTTCTGCAAAATGTTTTGCTGGGTCTTCAAGGGTCGTTGCCATCGAATCATTCCAACGATTTAAGTAACCAAAAAAACAAATGACTCCTAGGATTTCTACAATTTGATTATCGTCCCAATATTTCCTGAGGTTCTCAAAATGTGTTTCTGTCACCCCATTTGGAACAGTTGCACCCGCTAATGCAAAATCTAAGGCTGCCTTTTCTGCATCGGTATAAAGCTTGCTTGTTTGATATTCCCACAGGTTAGCCAGCCGTTCCTCTTCAATTCCGCCACGATCGCCTGTGAATGTGGTGTGGGCTTGACAGTAAAGGCATCCTGACGCTTTGCTTGCAATGTGTGACACTAATTTTTTGAGTTCAAATGGAACGGAGCCATCTTTTGCCATGACACCGCGTTGCAGTGCCAAAAAGCCTTCTAGCAATGCTGGGCGACGTGCCATTGTGCGAATGCTGTTGGGAATAAATCCAAATTGGGCTTCCAGACGACCAGCCTCATTTTGAAGGGCCGTTGAATTTGCTAGCGCTTCTTCATCTGGAAGTGGATCCATGTGGGCCATTGGAATCTCCTAATTGCTTTCGGGCGGATATGGCATGACAACGAGCATGGTGACGATTCCATTTGTATCGTTGCGGGCCTCACGTGTTTCATTTGGACCGATATAAACACTATCAAGCGGGTTTAAAACCACTGTTTCGTCTTCAAATTCAACAGTCAACTCACCTTCCAAGACAACATAGGTGCGCTCTAACGGGGCAGCACTCATTTCTGCTCGCGCCCCTGGTAAATAGTAAGAGATACTTACCCAAGCATCTCCTTCACTGCCTGTCAATTTATGTTGAAGAAACATAGAGTGGACGGTTTCATCATGGAGTGGTGCTTTATAAGCGTGGGCATCTTTAAAACGAACTACATTTCTCATCTCAGCCTCCCTTATGCTGACTCAATTCGAAAATCACCAGTCGAATCTAACATTGCTACAAGTCGAATAATACAGCCGTCACCACGGGTCCAACGCCATGGGAAGAATGAGAATGTGCAGCGTTTGCCTGTTACTTTGTCAATGTCTCCACCGACGTTTTCAATACCTAAAATGCCATTGATAAACAGCTTGCGGTGTACGGGCTCCCATTCAGGGAAGTCATCAATCACTTTACGACCGGTATACTCTTCATATTCCTTGTTGATCATGGGCATGAGCATGCCGCCACCTGGGCCATGGGGGCCGATTGCGGTTGCTAGTGGATGGTCGTTAGCTTGCGTGTCATGCCCGACAACCTTTACGCCTTTATCAACAAACCAGTCGGCGGCAGAGGGTACAAAACCAGGGCAACGGCCGAAATAATCTTGGCTATCGCTATATTTGGCGTGCCAGCCGGTGTTCACGATGACGATGTCCCCTTTTTTCACGGGCAGATCAGCAGAAGCAGCTTCCAAATCATCCCCAGTGATCATTTCAAATTTACCTTTAGGGATTGAGAGAACGACACCCGAACCAAAAAAGCGATCGAGGGGGATTTCATCAATAAACGGGGTGCCTTCGACTACGTGAGCTGGGGCATCGATGTGGGTGGTGCTGTGCATGGTTGTGGTGATTTTTTGTGTCAAAACACCTGATTTAGCCATGTAATGTAGGCGATCAATTTTGACATCTGCGAAATAAGGCCAGTTGGGGGCTTGGAAACCCCATGGATGGCTAAGATCATAAAATTGCAAGTTTTCAGTTGACATAAGTCTCCTTCTTTTATGGTAGAGGATAAAAAGTCCTCTAATTCTTATTTTGATTTGCGCTTTCACGCTTTACATAATCAATAATTCCCTCACCAGCTGTCATGACGTGAGCATACATGAGAGATGCTGCTTTTTCTGATTGGCCTTTTTGACAAGCTGATAATATGGCTCGGTGTTCATCTTGAGCCAGCGGCATTCCCTCGAGATCAATCATATATGCATGGAGATAGTGAGCTGTGTTGTTGCGTAATGAATCAACCAACTCGTAAAGATGTTTGCGCCCAGAAGCAGAATAAAGCGTGAGATGAAACAATTTATTGAGGTGGACCAATTCGACCACTTCCCCCATATGGTTGTCCATATCTGAAATTATATTTTCAAGTTTTTCAACAAGTTCTGGTGTGAAATGAGGAATGGCTAGTCGGGTTGCCATTGCTTCGAGAGTGGCCCGAATTTCATAAATATCTGTTAATTCCTCGACACTTAATTCAGAAACAACCGCCCCTTTACGTGGTTCGGTGCGAATTAATCCTTCAGATTCTAATTCGGTTAATGCGTGGCGAATGGGTTGGGTGCTGACTTTGAACTGATCTGCAAGGTCTCGTAATCGTAAGCGTGATCCAGGTTTGAAATTGCCGCAAATGATCTCATCACGGATTTGTTGAACAATTAATCCTTTGATGGTGAATTGTGATAACTCCATATTATTCCTTTGGGTTAAACAGCTTGTGATTTGTGATTTGTGATCACAAAAGGATTATAACGTTTTACTTTGTTGACGCAAATGACGTTTGGACCTTGTAAATTTGGCTGTTCAATGAGGAATTATGAAGGTGGTTTAAAAAGGAATTGACCAGTTGGTCAATTCTCGCTAAAATTCGATTATCCTATGAATGATAAACGCCAGCTCCTTATTGAAGCCTCAGTTGATCTCTTCGCAGAAGAAGGATTTTGGAACACCCCTACAGCGAAAATTGCCAAACAAGCCAATGTTGCCAAGGGCACGCTTTTTAATTACTTTGAGTCAAAGGATGATTTGATCGAATGTGTTTACTTAGAGCTTGTGCGTGAATATGTGGCGTACATTCGTGAAGCATGGCCTGAAGAGGCATCAGTGAAAATAAAATTGGAGCACGTTTGGTTCCGTTCCATTGATTGGGGGCTGAAATATCCAGAGAGATATAAGCTTCTGAGCCAGCTTCGAGTATCAGATACCCTGAAAGGGGTACATCGAGATCGGGATATTGAAGAAATGTCTTTTTTAATGGCGCTTGAACAGCAAGGTCGCCAATCGGGATTATTTGAGGATATAACGGCCGAATATTTTCGAAGTCTGATGCGTATTAATTTGCACGCCTCAATTCGATATGCCGAACGTCACCAGCTTAAAGAGATGGCCTTGGTAAAGCATATTGCCAAAGGGTTTGAGATCTTTTGGAAAGGAATCACGATTTAAGTATTCTATTTGACCAACTGGTCAATTATTAAACACTTTGTTCATAAAAACAGAGAAATAAACAGCTTGATAAATGTGAAAATCAAGGAGTATCTTGAAAAAATCAACTAAATTATGATTTTCACCGGATAAATTTCATATTCCTGAACGATTGAAATTCAAGATACCTTGTGAAATTTATAAAAAGCAAATTGGAAGACCCAGAGCCAGACTCTTAAAAGAATAAGTCTCTATCTGTGTCCCAAAGGATGAAGAAATGCAACAGGAAGCCTATATTTATGAAGCTATTCGGACGCCTCGCTCAAAGGGGAAGGCAAGCGGTGAACTGCATGAAGTGAAGCCCATCGATTTGGTGGTCAACTTAATGGATGAACTCGTTGAGCGCACTGACTTGGACACCTCACAAGTTGATGATGTGGTGTTAGGTTGTGTGACACCAGTGGGTGATCAAGGGGCTGACATTGCCAAAGCGGCCGCTCAAAAAGCGGGCTGGGACCTTGATGTGCCTGGTGTTCAACTCAATC